>NZ_JABFAZ010000002.1:249547-260703 GCF_017168505.1 Micrococcus sp. KRD077
CACCGACCGTCCCACCCAGGAGAGCCCATGAGTCCCGCAGCCCAGGACGACCTCGTCCGCGTCGCCCGCATCGGCAAGCCGCACGGCATCCGCGGCGAGGTGACCGTGCAGGTCTTCACCGACGACCCGGACGCCCGCTTCGCCCCCGGCGAGCGACTCGTGGTGCGCGACGGCGCCCCGGGCCTGCCGGCGGAGCTCACCGTCACCCGGGCCCGGTGGAACAAGCAGATCCTCGTGGTCGGCTTCGAGGAGTCGCCGGACCGCAACGTCGCCGAGACCCTGCGCGGCGCCCAGCTGTTCGCCGTTCCCGCCGCGCCCGAGGAGTCCGACGAGTGGTACGAGGAGGACCTCGTGGACCTCGAGGTGCGGGTCGACGGCGAGCGCGTCGGCGTCGTCACGGCCCTGACCACCGGGGCGGTCCAGGATCTGCTGCACGTCGCGTTGGACGGCGTCGAGGAGGAGGCCCTGGTGCCCTTCGTCGAGGAGATCGTCCCGGAGATCGACCCCGAGGCCGGCGTGCTCGTGCTGACCCCGCCGCCGGGGCTGCTCGAGCTCGCCACCGGCGAGGACGAGGGCGCCGCAGACGGGCCCGCCTCCGCGAGCCCCGCCGATGCGGATGCGGAGGGCTGAGCGGTGCGCTTCGACGTCGTCACGATCTTCCCCGAGTACTTCGCGGTGCTCGACGTCTCGCTGCTGGGCCGTGCCCGCCGCGAGGGCCTCGTGGACGTGCACGTCCACGATCTGCGCGACTTCACCTTCGACCGGCACCGCACCGTGGACGACACGCCCTACGGCGGCGGCGCCGGCATGGTGATGAAACCGGAGCCGTGGGCGCTCGCGCTCGAGCACGTGGCGGCCCAGGGGCCCGTGTCACCGGCCCCCGCCGAGTCGTCGTCGGCCGAGCCGGGGGTCCGCCCCGTGCTGCTCGTGCCGACGCCCTCGGGGGAGCGCTTCACCCAGCGGTTCGCCCGGGAACTGGCGGGCCGGGAGCACGTGGCGATCGCGTGCGGCCGCTACGAGGGGATCGACGAGCGCGTCTTCGGCTGGGCAGAGGAGCTCTTCGAGGTGCGGCTGGTCTCACTGGGCGACTACGTGCTCAACGGCGGCGAGGTCGCGGCGCTGGCGATGATCGAGGCCATCGGCCGCCTCGTGCCGGGCGTCGTGGGCAACCCGGCCTCGCTCGTCGAGGAGTCCCACGAGGACGGCCTGCTGGAGTACCCGGTCTACACCAAGCCCGCGGACTGGCGGGGCCGTGCGGTGCCGCCCGTGCTGCTCTCGGGCGACCACGGCAAGGTCGCGGCCTGGCGTCGGGCCCAGCAGGAGGAGCGCACGCGCGAGCGACGTCCGGACCTGTGGGCGGCGTACGACTCCGAGGCCTGACCCGCCACGCCCGACGGGCTGGAGGGGCGTCGCGACGTCATCGGCTGTGGCATAATGGGTCCTCGTGTCCGCCGGACGCCCGACCTGCCACAGGGGGCGCGCGTCAACGGATCGGACCCCGGGACCGCACCCCACGTGCGGAGCCCGGCCCTCGGCTCGGGACCCGGCCCCCTCGTCATGCGGACGTGGACGGGCCGTGCGCCCGCCTACCACGCGGTTGACCTGTGGCATCCGCCAGGAGAGACGACATGCACATTCTCGACTCGTTCGACAAGAAGACGCTGCGCGACGACATCCCGGAGTTCGCCCCCGGCGACACCGTCAAGGTGCACGTGAACATCATCGAGGGCAAGACTGCCCGCGTCCAGGTGTTCCAGGGCTACGTCATGGGCCGTCAGGGCTACGGCGTGCGCGAGACCTTCCGCGTCCGCAAGGTGTCCTTCGGTGTCGGCGTGGAGCGCGTGTTCCCGGTGCACTCCCCGGTCATCGACAAGATCGAGGTCGTCACCAAGGGCGACGTGCGCCGCGCGAAGCTGTACTACATGCGCGACCGCCACGGCAAGGCCGCCCGCATCCGCGAGAAGCGCGTCGACGCCAAGTGATCATCCCGGTCGGCCCCGCCGACCGGTGATCGACCCATGCGCACCTCGGAGCCCCGTGACCCCCGCCGGTCACGGGGCTCCGTCGTGTCCGGGGCCGGCTCCTCCTCGGGCCCGACGGCGGCCCCCGCCTCCGGCACGAGCCGCTGGTGGGCGTGGCTCGGCCTGACCGTGGTGGCCGCCGTCGTGGTGGCCGCGGTGCTGCGCGCCCTCACCGGGCCCGTCTACCTCATCCCCTCCGGGTCGATGGAGCCGACCCTGCAGCCCGGTGACCGCGTGCGGGTGGACGCCGCCGCGGCCGGCGGGCAGGGACTGCAACGCGGGGACGTGGTGGTGTTCGACGGTGCCGGCAGCCTGGCGCCGTACCGTTCGGCCGGATCGCTGGAGCGCGGTCTGGAGGACGTCGCCCGGTGGTGGGGCGTCGGCGCGGCCGAGGACGTGTTCGTCAAGCGCGTGCTGGCCCTGCCGGGGGACCGTCTCGAGTGCTGCGCCCCGGACGGGCGGCTGCTGCGCGAGGGCGAGCCGCTGGACGAGCCCTATCTCGGCAGGCCCGTGACCGCAGACGAGCCGGCCGCGGCGGGGACCTGGTCCTTCGAGGTGCCCGACGGGCGCATGGTCGTCCTGGGCGACCACCGCGCCGCCTCCCGGGACTCCCGCGCACTGCTGGGCGCCCCCGGCGGCGGGCTGATCCCGCTCGAGCGGGTCGAGGGCCGGGCCGCGGAGATCGTGTGGCCCCTGTCCCGCCGCGGGACCGTGGACGCCCCCTCCGGGGACACGCCGTGACGGGGCGCCGCACCGCGCTGATCGCGGCCGCCGTGACCGTACTCGCCTGCGTGCTGGCGTGGGCCTTCCTGGCGCGCATGTACGCCATCCCGTCCTCGTCCATGGAGCCCGGGCTGCGGGCCGGCGACCGCGTGGTCGCCACGCTGCTCACCCCGGATCCGTTCCCGGTGCGCCGCGGTGACGTGGTGGTGTTCGAAGACACGAAGGGCTGGCTGCCCGGGGGCGGCCACGTGATCAAGCGGGCCGTCGGGCTGCCGGGGGACATCGTCTCCTGGACACCCGGCGAGGAGACGCTGCGCGTGAACGGGGTGCCCGTGGAGGAGCCGTACCTCGCGCCGGGGGAGACGCCCGCGCAGGAGGCGTTCGAGGTGACCGTCCCCGCGGGGCGACTGTGGGTGCTCGGTGACCATCGCTCGGCGTCGGCGGACTCCCGCGCGCACCGCGCCGGGCCCGGGGGCGGGTTCGTGGCCCTCGACGACGTGGTGGGCCGCGCCCGGTTCGTGGTCTGGCCGCTGGACCGGATCGGCGGCGCCGGCACCGACCCCGACGCGTTCGCCACCGTGCCGGACGCGCCCGCGCCGGAGGCTCGCACGTGACCGCCCGCCGGGGCGGTGGCCGGCCGACGGTGCGCGCCGGCCTGGACGTCGAGGCGGGGCTGGCCGCGCCGGCCCTCGCCGCGCGGGGAGCGGACCGGGTGCTGGTGGCGGGCATGGACGAGGTGGGCCGGGGCGCGCTGGCCGGGCCCGTCGTCGTCGGGGTGTGCGCCGCGTGGCTGCCCGCCGCCGGGCAGATCCCTCCGGTGCGCGACTCCAAGGCGCTCACGGACCGACGCCGGCGCGCCCTGGTCCCGCAGATCGAGGACTGGGCGGCCGGGGTGGCGCTGGGCGAGGCCGGCCCCGCGGAGATCGACGCGCTGGGGATCTCGGCGGCCCTCGGCCTCGCCGGGCGACGGGCGTGGGCGGCGCTGTGCGCCGCGGTGGGGCAGGAGCCGGTCGCCCTCGTGCTCGACGGCCGGGACGACTGGCTGAGCCGCTCCGATCCCGACGCCGGCCCCGCGCCCGCGCCGCGCCCGCTGCCGCCCGAGCCCACGATGCTGGTGCGGGCCGAGGACCGGTGCGCGACGGTGGCGGCCGCGTCGATCGCCGCGAAGGTGGCCCGCGACGACGTCATGATCGCCCTCGACGCGGCGCACCCGGGGTACGGATGGGCCGGGAACAAGGGGTACGGCTCAGCCGCGCACCGGGCCGCCCTGGCCGAGCGCGGGGCGAGCGAGCAGCACCGGCGCAGCTGGAACCTCGGGCTGCCGGGCGCGCCCGCGCAGGCGCCGCCCACGCTGTTCGACTGAGCCCCCGGGGCCGGGCGAGGCCGCCCGTTCGACGTGCGACCCCCGGACGGGGGAGGATGGAGGCCGTGCGTGCCCGGACTGTCGCGGGTGCGCGGCGAACACTGAGGAGGCATGTCATGAGCGCAGACGACGTCGAGGACTTCGAGGCCGAGGCCGAGCTGCTGCTCTACCGCGAGTACCGGGACGTGGTGGGCCTGTTCCGCTACGTCGTGGAGACCGAGCGGCGCTTCTACCTCGCCAACGACGTGCGGCTGACGCCCCGCCAGGCGGACGGGGACGTGTTCTTCGAGATCCTGCTCGAGGACGCGTGGGTGTGGGACGTGTACCGCACGCAGCGGTTCATCAAGCGCGTGAAGGTGCTGACCTTCAAGGACGTGAACATCGAGGAGCTGCCCACCGAGGACCTGACGGTCCCGCCGGACGGCCAGCTGCCGAGCTGACCCACCCCTGATCGGCCCCGAGGGCGGGACGCCGACGTCCACTCCTGCACAGGCGTCCGGCCCCGCACAATCCCCGCCGCCACCCACCCGGCGACCCCGCCCGGGACCACCCTGGTGCCCAGGAGGTGGTCGGGATGACGGGGACCGCGGAACGGATCGGGGCGCAGCCGCCCGGAGACAGGCGCGCCAGCCGCGCGCACACGGCACTGGGCCGGTTCGGCGAGGACGCCGCCGCGCGCTGGCTCGCCGAGCGCGGTTACGTGATCGCCGACCGCAACTGGCGGGGCGAGGCCGGAGAGCTGGACATCGTGGCCCACCACGCGGGCTGGTGGGTGGGCGTCGAGGTGAAGACCCGCTCGGGCCTGGCCTTCGGCGACCCGTTCGAGTCGATCGACCGGCGCAAGCTCACCCGGCTGCACCGCCTCACCGCGGCGTGGGTGCGGGCCCACGCCGCGGACCGCCGGGGGACGCCCTGGCGCGTCGACGCCGTCGCCGTGCTGGTGCCGCGCACGGGCGGGATCCGCTTCGATCTGCTGCAGGACGTGCGGCCGTGAGCGGCATCGGACGCACCCGCTCCATCACGCTGGCGGGTCTGCGCGGGGAGGTCGTGCACGTCGAGGCGGACATCGCCCAGTCCCTGCCCGGGTTCACCCTCCTCGGCCTGCCGGACCAGGCGCTGCAGGAGAGCCGGGACCGCATCCGCTCCGCCGCGCGCAACGCCGGACTGCCCCTGACCCGGCGGCACCTGACCGTGAACCTGCTGCCGGCGGGGGTGCACAAGCGGGGCGCCTGCCACGACCTGGCGATCGTCCTGGCGGCCTACGCCGCGGACGGGCGGGTGCGGAACGTCGAGGGGCCCGTGTTCCTGGCCGAGCTCGGCCTCGACGGCGCCCTGCACCGCTCGCCGGAGACCGTGGCGATGGTGATGGCCGCCGTCGACGCGGGGTGCTCCGAGGTGGTCGTCGCCGAGGATGCGGAGGCCGAGGCCCGACTGGTCCCCGGCGCCGAGGTCCGCGGCTTCGCCCATCTGCACGACGTCATCCGCGCCTTCGGCGGGGAACCGGACGGAGAGCCGCCCCACCGCCCGGCCCGACGGCAGGTGACAGCCCCGGAACCGGAGCCGGCCCGTGCGGTGCCCGACCTCGCCGAGGTCGCCGGACAGGCCGAGGCCCGGTTCGCGCTCGAGGTCGCAGCCGCCGGCGCCCACCACCTGCTGCTCATGGGCGCCCCGGGGGCGGGCAAGACGATGCTCGCCGAGCGCCTGCCCGGAATCCTGCCTCCCCTGGACCGGCGCACCGCGCTCGAGTGCGCCGCCCTGCGCTCCCTCCGCGGCGGCGACGCCCGTGTCCGGCGCAGGGGCGGGACGGCCCAGGGGTTCGACGGTGACATCGACCGGACCCCGCCGTTCGAGGCACCCCACCACTCGGCGTCCCGCTCGGCCCTCGTGGGCGGCGGCAGCGGCCTCGCCCGGCCGGGAGCGGCCTCCCTCGCCCACGGCGGCGTGCTGTTCCTGGACGAGGCCCCCGAGTTCGAACGGCGCACCCTCGAGGCGCTGCGCCAGCCCCTCGAGTCCGGGGAGGTGCTGCTGCACCGGGCCCTCGGCGCCGTCGTCTACCCGGCC
Organism: Micrococcus sp. KRD077; assembly: GCF_017168505.1. Lineage (NCBI taxonomy): Bacteria > Bacillati > Actinomycetota > Actinomycetes > Micrococcales > Micrococcaceae > Micrococcus > Micrococcus sp. KRD077. Next base: position 255,716 of record NZ_JABFAZ010000002.1, read on the forward strand.
CGGTTCCAGCTCGTGCTGGCCGCCAACCCCTGCCCGTGCGGCAAGGGCGGTGGCACGGGCGTCGAGTGCCGGTGCAGCGTGCCCGAACGCCGCCGCTACGCCCAGCGGCTCTCCGGGCCGCTGCTGGACCGCGTCGACCTGCAGGTCACCGTGCGGCCCGTCGAAGCGCGGCAGCTCACGGGGGCGCCCGCGTCCGAGACCACGTCGCAGGTGGCCGCCCGGGTCGCCGCGGCCGCCGACCGCCAGGCCCGGCGCTGGGCCACCGCCGCCGAGCGCGGGCTCGCCCCGTCCGGGCTGCGCCGCAACGCGCACGTCCCCGCCGGGGTGCTGCGGCACGGCCCCTACGCCGTGCCCCGAGCGGCCCGCCGACCCGCGGACGACGCCGTCGACCAGGGCCTGCTGAGCGCGCGCGGCCACGCCCGCGTCCTCCGCCTCGCCTGGACCCTGGCGGACCTGCGCGGCGCCGAACGGCCCGCACCCGAGGACACCGACGTGGCACTCACGCTGCGCCACCAGAACGAGGAGGACGCATGACCACCCACGTCACCCCGGCGGCGGACCACGTCCCCGTCGCCGGGCCGCGCCGGCCGGACGCCGCCCGGCTCGCCCGCGCCGCCCTGACCCGGCTGGTCGAGCCCGGGGACGCGCTCGCGGTGCAGACCGTCACGGCGCTGGGGCCGGAGCGGGCGCTCGCCCTGCTCACGGGCCGGGAGACGATCCAGCCCGCCGAACGCGATCTGCTCGCCGATCACGCCGGCACGCCCGACACGCTGCCCCGGCGCTGGGCCGCGGGCCTGGCCCGCTGGGCGCCCCGGGCCGCCCGACTGGAGCCGGAGCGCGACCTCGTGACTCTGCACCGGCTCGGGGGAGGCCTGCTGATCCCCGAGGACGACGCCTGGCCCGCCGCCCTGGCGGACCTGGGCGAGGAGGCGCCTCTGGGCCTGTGGTTCCGCGGCTCCGGAACGCTGCCTCCCGCGGACCGGATGCTCGCCGTCGTCGGCAGCCGGGAGGCGACCGCGTACGGGCGGACGGTGACCGCCCGCTGTGCCGCCCACGCCGTCCAGCAGGGCGCGTGCGTGATCTCCGGCGGCGCGTACGGCATCGACGGCGCCGCCCACCGGGCCGCGCTGCAGGCGCTCGCCGCACCGGGAGACGCGGCGGATCGCGACGGCGTCCCGCCCACGGTGGCGGTGCTGGCCGGCGGCCTCGACCGGTTCTACCCGGCCGGCCACGAGGACCTGCTCCGCGCGGTGATGGCCGCCGGGCTGCTCGTGTCCGAGATGCCGCCCGGGGCGAGCCCCACGCGCTACCGGTTCCTGCAGCGCAACCGGGTCATCGCCGCGCTCGCGGGGGCCGTGCTGGTGGTCGAGGCGCGCTGGCGTTCGGGGGCGCAGAACACGGCGGGCCACGCGTTCGGCCTCGGCCGCGAGGTGGGCGTCGTCCCCGGCCCCGTGACCTCGCCCAGCTCGGCCGGCTGCCACCGTCTGCTGCAGGAGAGCCCCGCCCGTCTCGTCACCACCGAGCAGGAGGCCCTTGCCCTGCTCGGTCAGGGGCCCGCCCGGAGCGGCGGCGCGGGTGGGCCGTCGTCCACCCGGGCAGCTCCCGAGCCCGCCGCGCGGCCCACCGACGGGCTCACGATGGAGGAGGCCCTCGTCCACGAGGCGCTGCCCCTGCGCCAGGCGGTGCCCGTCGACCGGATCACCGTCAGCGCCGGGCTCGCGCTGCCCACCGTCCTGGCCTGTCTGTCCCGGCTGCAGCGGGCGGGCCTGGCCGAACGGGTCGAGGACCGGTGGCGGCGCGCATGACCTCCGGCCGCGTCGCCCGGGGCGCGGATGGCAGAGTGGGGGGATGGCCCCGTCGTCCTCCGTCCGTCCCGCCCCTGAAGGATTAAGAGCTGAAATTGAAGAAAATGAAAAATTGACTATGTTTATTTTCCATTAGGATTATTTTTTTTTTTCAAGCAGAAGACGGCATACGAGTTGTAGCTCCGTCTCGTGGGCTCGGAGATGTTTATAAGAGACAGTACCTCGCCGATCTGCATTCCCTCATCGACTACGTCGCCGGCACAGCCGCCACCGCGGGGACGCCCCCCGTGGACGACGATGCTCCCGCTCGCCACGGGCCCAGCGCACCGGACGTCCTCCCCGAGCTGGACATCGAGGACCTGCGCGGCTGGTTGGCGGCCATGAGCGGGTCCGGCCTCGCCCGCGCGACCCTGGCCCGCCGGGTGGCCGCCGTCCGCACCTTCACGGCCTGGCTGCGCCGCGAGGGCCTGCGCTCCGACGACCCCGCCCTGCGGCTGCGCTCGCCCCGGCCCGAGGGGACGCTGCCCCACGTGCTCCAGGAGCAGCAGGCGACCCGGCTCCTCGCGGCCGCCCAGGAGCGTGTGGACGCGGCCGCCGCGGGCGACGACCCCGCCGCCCACGCGCTGGCCCTGCGGGACGCCGCCCTGCTCGAGCTGCTCTACGCCACGGGCGCCCGGGTGGCCGAACTCTCCGCCCTGGACGTGGACGACCTCGAGGCCGGCCGCGGCGTCGTCCGGCTGACCGGCAAGGGAGACCGGCAGCGCACCGTCCCCTACGGCGCACCCGCGGGCCGCGCCCTCCAGGAGTGGCAGCGGCTCGGTCGCCCCCGCCTGGCCCGGCCGGACTCCGGCCCCGCCCTCTTCCTCGGCGCGCGCGGCGGCCGGCTGGGGGTGCGCCAGGCGCGCACCGTCGTCGACCGGGCACTCGAGGGCCTGGGGGACACCGCGGCGCGCGGGCCGCACGCGCTGCGCCACACGGCCGCGACCCACCTCCTCGACGGCGGCGCCGACCTGCGCAGCGTGCAGGAGCTGCTGGGGCATGCGTCCCTGCGCACCACGCAGGTCTACACACACGTCTCGATCGATCGCCTCCGCGAGGGCTACCGGCAGGCCCACCCACGCGCCTGACGCCTCCCCGGAGCACCCCCGGCCCGTCCCCTGCGCCGCCACGACACGCAGGGCGCCGCGCCGCCTCGTTGCCGGCCCAGCATCCCTGGTGCACAATGGCCCCAGGATCCACCGGAGCCGCGACGTGGTCGTAGGGGAAGACGCACCGCATCGCACCCTCGGAGGCATCCATGACCAGCACCCATACCCGCGGCGTGGTCCACATCCTCTCCGCCCCCACCGCCCTCTGCCCCCACGTGGAGTGGGCGCTGAGCTCCGTGCTCGGCCCCGCGACCTCGGTGGAGTGGGAGGGTCAGCCGGTCGCGCCCGGCCAGCACCGCGCCGAGGTGCACTGGACGGCGCCCGCCGGCACCGGCGCGCGTCTGGCCTCCGCCCTGCGTGGCTGGCCGCACCTGCGCTTCGAGATCACGGAGGAGCCGTCCGCCGGGGTCGACGGCTCGCGCTGGTCCCACACCCCGGACCTCGGCATCTTCCACGCCACCACGGACGTCTCCGGCAACATCATGGTCTCCGAGGACCGCATCCGGTACGCCTACGAGGCCGGTGCGGGCGACCCCAGCGTGCTGATGCACGAACTCTCCCTCGCGCTCGGCGAGGCCTGGGACGATGAGCTCGAGCCGTTCCGGCTGGCCGCCGCCCACGCCAACGTGCGCTGGCTGCACCGCGCTGTCTGAGCCTTCGCCCGGCCGGCGGCGCTCCGGCTCAGACGCTGCGGAACACGGCCACCGCGTTGTGGCCGCCGAACCCGAACGAGTTCTTCACGGCCACGCGCGGCCCCTCGGGCAGGCGGGCGGGGGAGCCGGTGACCACGTTCAGCGGGATCTCCGGGTCCTGGTGGTCCAGGTTGATGGTCACGGGCGCCTGGCCGTGGTGCACGGCGAGCACGGACAGGATCGACTCGATCGCGCCTGAGGCGCCCAGCAGGTGGCCGGTCTGGGACTTCGTGGCCGAGACCTGCACCTGGTCCAGGTGGTCGCCGAACACGGCCCGCATGGCCAGGTACTCCGGGGCGTCGCCCTTGGGTGTGGACGTCGCGTGGGCGTTCACGTGGCACACGTCCTCGGGGGTGATGTCGGCCGACCTCAGGGCGGCGCGCATCGCACGGGTCGCGCCCAGGCCCTCGGGCTCGGGCGCGGTGATGTGGTGGGAGTCGGAGCTGACGCCCGCGCCGGCCAGCTCGGCGTACACGCGCGCGCCGCGGGCCTTCGCGTGCTCCTCCGACTCGATCACCATGACGCCGGCGCCCTCACCGAGGACGAAGCCGTCGCGGTCCACGTCGTAGGGGCGGGACGCGGCCTGTGGGTCGTCGTTGCGCTTGGACAGCGCCTGCATCGCGGCGAACGCGGCCATCGGCAGCGGGTGCACGGCGGCCTCGGCGGCGCCGCAGATCACGACGTCGGCCTGGCCGGAGCGGACGAGCAGCAGCGCGGTCTCGAGCGCCTCGGTGCCGGCGGCGCACGCGGACACCACGGTGCGGGCGCCGGCGCGGGCGCCGAACTCGAGGGAGAGCGCGCCGGCGGCGCCGTTGGGCATGAGCATCGGGACGGTCATGGGCAGCACGCGGCGCGGGCCGCGCTCGCGCAGGGTGTCCCAGCCGTCCAGGAGGGTCCACACGCCGCCGATGCCGGTGCCGAAGGCCACGGCGAGCCGGTCGCCGTCGACCTCCGCGCCCTCGAGGCCGGCGTCCTTCCAGGCCTCGCGCGCGGCGACGGTCGCCATCTGGGTGGCCGGGTCCTGGCGCTTCTGCTCCACCTTGGACAGGACCTCGGAGGTGGACACGGCCAGCTCCGCCGCGAAGGTGACGGGCAGCTCGTACTTCTCCACCCAGTCGTGCTCCATGGTGCGCGCACCCGAGACGCCCTGCAGGGCATGGGACCAGAAGGTGGGCACGTCGCCGCCGATGGGCGTGGTGGCGCCGAGGCCGGTGATCACTGCGGTGCGGGTCATGGGTCTGCTGCCTCTGGGTCTCGAGTGGGGATCGGGCGGAGGGGTGTCGTCGGCACGATGCGCGGCGCTCGCCGGGGTGCCGGAAGTCGAGGGTGTCGGGGGCCGGGGG
>NZ_JABFAZ010000002.1:260803-284135 GCF_017168505.1 Micrococcus sp. KRD077
CCCCCGGCGCTCACCGAGGGGACGGGGCGGGCCGGGCCCGCCGCCGTCGTGGGCCGATCAGGCCTGGGCGCCGTCGATGAAGTCGACGGCGTCCTGGACGGTCTTGAGGTTCTTGACCTCCTCGTCCGGGATCTTCACGCCGAACTTGTCCTCGGCGTTGACCACGATGGTCATCATCGAGATCGAGTCGATGTCCAGATCGTCCGTGAAGGACTTCTCCGGCTGCACCTCGGCGGTGTCGAGACCGGTCTCCTCGTTCACGATCTCGGCGAGGCCGGCGAGGATCTCTTCCTTGGAAGCCATGGGGCGTCTCCTTCGGTAGGGGTGTGGGGTGTACGTGGACAGTGAATCAGACGGCGCCGCCTCAGGGGAGACGGACCACCTGGGCGCCGTAGACCAGCCCGGCGCCGAAGCCGATCTGCAGGGCCAGGCCGCCGGTGAGCTCGGGGTTCTCCTCCAGCAGACGGTGCATGGCCAGCGGGATGGACGCGGCCGACGTGTTGCCGGCGTCCGCGATGTCCCGGGCCACGACGACGGACTCCGGCAGCTTCAGCTGCTTGGCGAACTCGTCGATGATCCGCATGTTGGCCTGGTGCGGGATGAACGCGGCGAGGTCTTCGGGCTCCACGCCCGCGGCGTCGAGGGCCTCGCGGGCCACCTTCGCCATCGACCACACGGCCCAGCGGAAGACGGAGGGCCCGTCCTGGCGCAGCGTGGGCCAGAGCATCCCCTCCGCGCCGGTGATCGCCGAGGCGTCGCCCGTGGTGCGGGCGTGCTCCACGGCATCGCGCAGCTCCAGCTGCGAGTGCGTCATGGAGATCGTGGACCAGCGCTCCCCGTCCGAACCCCACACCGAGGGGGAGATGCCCAGCTCGTCCGCGGCCGACACGATCACGGCGCCCGCGCCGTCGCCCAGCAGGAAGGAGATGGAACGGTCCGTGGGATCCACGACGTCGGAGAGGCGCTCGACGCCGACCACGAGCACGTGCCGCGCGGTGCCGGAACGCACGAGCGCGTCGGCCTGGGCCACGCCGTAGCAGTAGCCGGCGCACGCGGCGGAGACGTCGTAGGCGGGCGCCGGGGTGGCCCCGATCTCGTGCGCCACGAGGGCCGCGGCCGAGGGGGTGGCGTGCGGGAAGGTGACGGTCGAGACGATCACGGCGTCCAGGTCCGAGCCCTGCAGGCCGGCCCGCTCGAGGGCCTCCCGGGCGGCGCCCACGGCCATGACGGGCACGGTCTCCTCCGCCGTGGCGCGCTGGCGCGTGACGATGCCGGTGCGCTGGCGGATCCACTCGTCCGACGAGTCGATGGGGCCGACGAGGTCCTCGTTGGGGACCAAATTCGCCGGGCGGTAGGCGCCCACGGCCACGATGCGGCTGGCCGCGGGGCGCTCGTGCTGCTTCAGGGTGACGGTCATGGTGCTTCTCTCTGCCGGGCGGTGCGCGGGGTTCAGGCCGAGTGCTCGGCCAGGAACGCCCGCGCGGCGTCCAGGTCCTCGGGGGTCTTCACGGCGAGCTGCGCGGTGCCCTTGAGACCGCGCTTGGCCAGTCCGGTCAGTGTGCCACCGGGCAGCAGCTCCAGGACGCCCGTGACCTGCCGCGTGGCCATGGTCGCCATGCACAGGTCCCAGCGGACCGGGCGGGTGACCTGGTCCACGATCCGGGCGAGCACGTCCGTGCCGGACTCGACGGCCTCGCCGTCCCGGTTGGACAGCAGGGGCAGGCGCGGGTCCGAGGGGGAGAGGCCGGCGACGTGGGCCGCGAGGTCGTCCACGGCGGGGCGCATGTGCTCCGTGTGGAACGCGCCGGCCACCTTGAGCGGGATCACGCGGGCGCGGGCGGGGGCGGACTCGGCGAGCGCGCCGAGGGCCTCCGCGGTGCCGGCGGCGACGATCTGGCCGGCGCCGTTGACATTGGCGGGCGCCAGGCCCGCCGCGTCGATGGCCGCGAGGACCTCGTCCTGGTCCCCGCCCACGACGGCGGCCATGCCCGTGGGCGTGGCCGCGGCGGCCCGGGCCATGCCGGTGGCGCGCACGCGCACCAGGGAGAGGGCCTCGGCGGGGGACAGCACGCCGGTGACGGCGGCCGCGGTGACCTCGCCCACGGAGTGGCCGGCCACGACGGTCGACTTCGGTGCGGCGGCGTCCGCCTCGAGGGCCGCGGCGGCCACCAGGCCGGCCGCCACGATCAGCGGCTGGGCGACGGCGGTGTCCTTGATGGTCTCCTCGTCCGACTCGGTGCCGTGGCGGATCAGGTCCACGCCCGCGGCGTCGGAGAGGGATGCGAGCAGGTCGCGGGTCCCGTCCAGCTCGAGCCAGGGGGCGAGGAAGCCGGGCGTCTGGGACCCCTGTCCGGGGCACACGATGGCAAGCATTCCTCCATCGTGTCAGGATCGGCCGCCATCCCGGGCAGATCGCGCCACGAAGCACGGCGAGTCGGTTTGGAGGGTTTCTACAAGCGGGGGTGTGCGCCGCCCCGGCTCAGTCCGACCCGTCCCCGGTCGTCTGCCGCGCCCCCGCGAGCCGGCCCAGGGTGATCGCGGTCTGCAGGACGTACGCGTCGCGGGGGACCAGCGGGTCCCAGCCGGTCACCTCAGCCACCCGCTTGAGGCGGTACCGCACGGTGTTCGCGTGGACGAACAGCTCGCGGGCCGTACCCTCGAGCGAGTGGCCCAGCGCGCCGTACGCGTCCACGGTCTCCAGCAGGGAGGTGCCGGCGTCGGCCAGGGGCGTGAACACCCCGTCCACGAGGGCCTCCCGGGCCGTGGGGTCGCCCAGCAGCGCCCGCTCGGGCAGCAGGTCCTCCGCCGGGGTGGGCCGGCTCGCCCGGGGGTGGGCGGCCGCGGCGCTGAGCCCGGCGAGGGTGTGCCGCGCCGAGACGTGCGCCGAGACCAGCGAGTCCACGACGGGTCCCACGATCACCGGTCCCGGCGCGAACCAGGGCGCGAGCGCCTCGCCCACCGCCCGCGCGTCCCGCACCGAGCCGACCACGAGGACGAGCCGTTCGGACTGCACGCCCACGAGCAGGTCGCAGTCGAGCCTCGCCGCGGCCCGCCGCAGGTCCGGGATGAACGCGGGCTTGTCCTGCCCCGGGGCGAGACCCGCCATGACCATCACGTCGTGGTCCCCACGCCAGCCCAGCGCGGTGGCCCGGTGCCGGATCTCGTCCGGGTCCTGCCCGCGCAGCACCGCGTCCAGCAGGACCGACTCGAGCCGCGAGTCCATCGCTCCGCGCATCTCCGCGGCCCGGGCGTACACGTCTGCGAGCGCGAACGCGACCTCACGCGAGTAGTGGAGGATGTGTTCGCGGACGGGCGCCTGGTCGCGCTCGGCCAGCAGCTCCGGCACCCGCGTCTCGACGACGTCCACCATCGTCCGGATGAGCTGGAGGGCCCGCTGCAGCGAGATCGCCCGGGTGAGATCGGTGGGCGCGGGCCCGAAGACGTCCTGCAGGACGTGGCCCGTGGAGGTGGGCCGCTCGAACCACGTGAGGAAGCCCTGCAGGGCGCGCTGGGCCACGAGCCCGAGGGCGCTGCGCTCGTCCGGGGTGAGTCGGCGGTACCAGGGCAGGGTGGCGTCCAACCGCTGCAGCACCGCCGTGTTCAGGGCGCCCAGGTGGCTCCTGAGTCGGGCCAGCCCGTCGGTGCTCACGGGGCGAGGGGCGGCGGGGCGGGGCTCGGGCATGCGCTTCATCCTAGGCGCGTGTTGTGGGATTCCTACAGCGACGACGCCGGCCGCCCGCCTCCGTGGCGGAGGCGGGCGGCCGGCGTCGGGACGGGAGGGCGTCAGCCTCCCCGCGGCGTGCGGGTCAGGCGTCGCCGCCCGCGATGCCGGTGGTGCCGGCGTTGACGTCGTCCAGGCGGTACTTCTCGTGCGCCTTCGCGGCCGTGCCCCGCTCGACCTCGCCCTCCTCCTCGAGGAGCTGCAGCGCGCGGACCACCATCGAGTGGGTGTCGATGAGGAAGTACCGACGGGCGGCGGCGCGGGTGTCCGCGAAGCCGAACTCGTCGGCGCCGAGCGCAGAGAAGCGGTTCGGCACGAACGGGCGGATCTGGTTCGTCCACGAGGTGGAGTAGTCCGAGGTGGCCACGATCGGGCCCTCGGCCCCCTGCAGCGCCTGCGTCACGTAGGGCACGCGCGCAGTGGCGGACGGCTCCTTCAGGGCGTCCTTCTCCGCCGCGACGGCGTCGCGGTACAGCTCGTTGTAGGAGGTCACCGACCACACGGAGGCGTTCACGCCCCACTCCTCGGAGAGGATCCGCTGGGCGTCGAGCGCCCACGGCACGGAGACGCCGGAGCCCAGGAGCTGGACCTTCGGGCCGTCGCCCTGGCCCTCGGAGAGGCGGTAGATGCCCTTGAGCAGGCCCTCCACGTCGAGGCCCTCGGGCTCCTCGATGTGGGTGATCGGCTCGTTGTACACCGTGAGGTAGTAGATGACGTTGCGGACGTCGTCCCCGCGGTCGTGGTCGCCGTACATGTCCTCCAGGCCCTGGCGCACGATGTGGGCGATCTCGTACGAGTACGCCGGGTCGTAGTGCTTCACGGCCGGATTCGTGGACGCCAGGACGGGGGAGTGACCGTCCATGTGCTGGGTGCCCTCGCCGGCGAGGGTGGTGCGCCCGGCGGTGGCGCCGATCATGAAGCCGCGCGCAAGCTGGTCGGCTCCGGCCCAGATGTTGTCCGCGGTCCGCTGGAAGCCGAACATCGAGTAGAAGATGTAGACCGGGATCATCGGCTCGCCGTGCGTGGAGTACGCCGTGCCCACCGCGTTGAATGCCGCGGTGGCGCCGTCCTCGTTGATGCCGACGTGGTAGATCTTCCCCTGCGGGGACTCCTTGTAGGACAGGAACAGATCCCGGTCCACGGACAGGTAGTTCTGGCCCTTGGGGTTGTAGATCTTCGCGGTCGGGAAGAACGAGTCCATGCCGAAGGTGCGGGCCTCGTCCGGGATGATCGGCACGAAGCGCGGTCCCATGTTCTTGTCCCGCATCAGGTCCTTGAGCAGGCGCACGAACGCCATGGTCGTGGCGGCCTGCTGCTTGCCCGATCCCTTGCGGGCCTGCTTGTACGCGGACTCCGGGGGCAGCGGGATCGCGTGGTAGTCGCTGCGCCGCTCCGGCACGAAGCCGCCCAGCTCCTTGCGCCGCTCCATCATGTACGTGATCTCCGGGGCGTCGGCGCCCGGGTGGTAGTACGGGATGTTGTACGGGTCCTTCTCGATCTGCTCGTCCGAGATCGGGATGCGGTGGCGGTCCCGGAACACCTTGAGGTCGTCCACCGTCAGCTTCTTCATCTGGTGCGTGGCGTTGCGGCCCTCGAAGGACTTGCCCAGGCCGTAGCCCTTGATGGTGTGGGCCAGGATCACGGTGGGCTGGCCCTTGTGCTCCATGGCGGCCTTGTAGGCGGCGTAGACCTTCTTGTAGTCGTGGCCGCCGCGCTTGAGGCCCCAGATCTCGTCGTCGGTCATGTCCGCCACCATCTCCTTGGTGACGGAGGACCGGCCGAAGAAGTGGTCGCGCACGAAGCCGCCGGACTCGGCCTTGTAGGTCTGGTAGTCGCCGTCGAGCGTCTCGTTCATGATGCGCACGAGCTCGCCCTCGTCGTCGGCCTCGAGCAGCGGATCCCACTCGCGGCCCCACAGGACCTTGATGACGTTCCAGCCGGCGCCGCGGAAGTAGGACTCCAGCTCCTGGACGATCTTGCCGTTGCCGCGCACCGGCCCGTCGAGACGCTGCAGGTTGCAGTTGATCACGAAGGTGAGGTTGTCGAGCTTGTCGTTGGCCGCGACGTGCAGCTGACCGCGCGACTCGGGCTCGTCCATCTCGCCGTCGCCGAGGAAGGCCCACACGTGCTGGTCGGAGGTGTCCTTGATGCCGTTGTTGTGCAGGTACCGGTTGGTCTGCGCCTGGAAGATGGCGTTCATCGGCCCCAGGCCCATGGACACGGTGGGGTACTGCCAGAAGTGCGGCATCATCCGCGGGTGCGGGTAGGAGGGCAGGGCGTGGCCCTGGCGGGACTTCTCTTGGCGGAAGCCGTCGAGGTCCTGCTCGGTCAGGCGGCCCTCCAGGAAGGCTCGGGCGTAGTTGCCCGGCGAGGAGTGGCCCTGGAAGAAGATGTGGTCGCCGCCGCCCGGGTGGTCCTGGCCGCGGAAGAAGTGGTTCAGGCCCACCTCGTAGAGGGTCGCCTGGCCCGCGTAGGAGGAGATGTGGCCGCCGACGCCGACGGCGTCGCGCTGGGCGCGCTGCACGAGGGCCATGGCGTTCCACCGCAGGTAGTTGCGGTAGCGGCGCTCGAGCTCCTCGTCGCCCGGGTACTCGGGCTCCTGGTCCGCCGGGATCGTGTTCACGTAGTCCGTGGTGGTCACGTAGGGCAGGGCGACGGACTGGGCGCTCGCGCGCTGCATGAGGGAGCGCATGATGTACTGCGCCCGCTCCGTGCCGCGCTCCTCGATGAGTCCGTCGAGGGACTCGATCCACTCCGACGTCTCCTGGGGATCCTTGTCCGGGAGCTGGTCGGTCAGACCGCTGCGGATCTGCGAGCTCTCTTCGGCTGCGCTCACGGTGCCTCCTGGTTCTCGTGCGGAGGGGTGCTCCGCGGTGGGCTGCGGGCAGACGATCCGGTCCGGGCCCGCGACGCCGAGCCGGGCGCGTCGCCCGGAGAGTGCGTCTGTTCCTCCCCAGAGTAGACCGGAGCCGCCGCGTCCGCCCGGCCGGAGGCCCCGGAACGGCGGCGTCCACGGCGTATGGTGGTCATCATCACCCGCTCGACGGCGCGGGCCGCAGTGCCCGCCACCATCAAGGAGGACCGGACACTATGCAGGCTGGGTCGACGCCGACCTCGACGGACAGCGCCCTGCTGGCGGAGCTCGCCCTCTCGAGGGGCGACCTGGTGCAGGAGTGGGGGTACGACGACGACGTCGACGTCACCTTCCGCGACGCGCTCGAGGACGCGCTCGGCGAGGAGCTGCTGACCGAGGACGACCAGGAGCCGGCGGACGCGGTCCTCTTCTGGTGGCGCGCGGACGACGGCGACGTCATGGATCTCGCGGACGCCCTCGTGGACGCCCAGCGCTCCCTCGATGCCGGCCCCGTCTGGATCATGACCCCCCGCAAGGGGCGCCCCGGCCACGTCAGCCCGGCGGACGTCGCCGAGGCCGCCTCCACCGCGGGCCTGCACGCCACCACCGGGGCCGGTGCCTCCGAGGACTGGGCCGCTCAGAAGCTCGTCCAGAAGCGCGGTGGCTGAGCCCCCGTCCGGCGGGACGCGGGGCGCCGACGTCGTCCCCGCGCTGCGCGACGACCACGGCCAGAGGTGGCCGTGGCCGCCGACGCGCGGGCCCGAGGACGCCGCCGGGCCGCGGGGCACGTGGCTCGTCTTCCTGCCCGGGGCGTTCACGCCGGTGTGCACGGACGAGCTCGGCTGGATCGGGGCGCTCGCCGAGGACGTGGCGGTCGACGATGTGGCTGTCCGCGTGGTCTCGTGTGATGCCGCCCCCGTGCTGCGCCGCGTCCGCGAGGAGCTGGCACTGCCGGAGCCGCTCACCCTGCTCTCCGATTTCTGGCCCCACGGCGCGGCCTGCCGTGCCTTCGACGTCTTCGACGTGGAGACCGGGCGGCCCCGCCGCGTCTCCGTGCTGCTCGACGCGGACGGGGTCGAGGCCGCGCGCGTGGTCGCCGCCCCGGGACAGGCACGCACCCGGAGCGAGCACGAGGCGGCGACGCGCGACCTGCTCGCGGACCGGTAGCCTGGACGGACACCGGCACCTGTAGCTCAGTTGGTCAGAGCATCTCGTTTACACCGAGAGGGTCGGGGGTTCGAGTCCCTCCGGGTGCACCGATCGCGGGGCCATGACACGGCGTGACGCCGCGGCTCCGTCATGCCGACCGCCCGTCAGGCGCCTATGAGAGCATGCTCACCATCATGGGCTCCTCGTCAGCGTCCTCGCGCGCCTCCGCTCCGCCCTCGCGGTGGGCCGAGGTGCGCTCCGGCGTCGCCGTGACGTTGGGCGCCGGCCTCGGCCTGTTCCCTCTGGGCGTGGCCTTCGGGATGCTCGTGGTCCAGGCCGGGCTGCCCGCGTGGGTCGCACCCCTGTTCTCCGTGGTCGTGTTCGCCGGGTCCGTCGAGCTGCTGCTCGTCTCGCTGGTGGTGGCGGGCACGCCGCTGCTCACGATCGCCGTGACGGTGTTCCTGGTGAACTTCCGCCACGTGTTCTATGCGTTCAGCTTCCCGCTGCGCGTGGTCCGGGGGCGCCTCGCGCGGATCTACTCGATGGGTGCCCTGATCGACGAGGCCTACGCCATCGCCGCCGCCCGGCCCCGCGGTTGGACGGCGCCCCGGCTGCTGGCCATGCAGGTCGCTTTGCAGGCGTACTGGGTGCTCGGGGGCCTCGCCGGGGTGGCCGTGGCCTGGCTGCTGCCCGGGCCGGTGGAGGGCCTGGAGTTCGCGCTCGTCGCCCTCTTCATCGTGCTCGCCATGGACGCCGCCCGCACACGCGCCCAGCTGCCCCTCGTGCTGGCGGCCGCGGTCGCCGTCGGGGTGGCCCTGCTGCTGGCACCGGCACAGGTGCTCGTCGTCGCGTTCGCCCTCTACGCCGCGGTACTGATCGCGTTCCACGTGCTCGCCGCGCGCGGGACCGCCCTGCCGCTGCCCGAGCCCGTGCCCGTCACCGGACCGGTGCCCGTCGTCGCCGCGGTGGGGGAGCGGGCCGTCACGGATGCCGAGCCCGACGCCGAGGAGGATCCCCGATGACCGGCGCCGCCTACCTGGTGGCCGCGGCCGTCGTCGCGGGCCTCGTGACCTTCTGCCTGCGCGCGGTGCCGTTCGCCCTGCTGCAGCCGCTGCGGGAATCCGTGCTCGCGGCGCGGCTGGCGGTGTGGATGCCCGCCGGCGTGCTGACCATCCTGGCCCTGGTGATGCTGCTCGACGCCGCGGCGCTGGCCCCCGGAGAGCCCGTGGACGGGACGCGGGTGGCCCACGCGCTGTTCGCGGCTGCGGTGACCGTCGTCGTGCATCTGCTGGCCGGGCGGCGGACCCTTGTCTCGATCGCCGCCGGCACGCTGGCCTACGTGCTGTTGGTCAACCTGGCCTGACCGGCGGCGGGGCGGGCTCGCCCAGGCGTTCGGCCCATGCGCGGCTCGCCGCGGCGAGGCGCCGGCCGTAGGCGGTGACCCCGTCGGACAGCGTCCCGGCGTTGTAGAGCGTCCCCGCCCGGGCGATCCCCTCCGCGGAGAGGTCGCCGCGCAGGTGACCGCGCAGGATCTCCAAACCGAAGGCCAGGTTGTCCTCCGGCTCCCACAGACGAAACCCGCGCTCGGCTGCCTGCGCGAAGTACGGCGGCCACGTGATCTGCGCGGGCCCCACGCCGTTGGACGTCTCCCCCTGCGCTACCCGGGCCACGAGCTCCTCGTAGCGCTCCCGGGTCACGGAGACGTCCGTCCCGCGCGGGGCGCTGTGCACGCCGCCGGCGTCGTGGCCGAAGACGTTCCGGCCACCGGACTCGAGCTCGGCCAGGGCCGCCGCCACCGGGAGGGGCACGTCCGCCCGGCGTGCGGCGGCCACGATCGCCGCGGCGTTGTCGAGGTGCCGGCCGAGCGTCGCCGTCGGGTCGGACGAGCGGTCGCGGGCGGAGCGGCGGGTGAGGAGGTCGCGGAGCAGGCCCATCGGCCCACCCTCCCGCATCCCGGGTTGAGTTGTCGCGGGTGACGGGCCCGGGCACCCGCGACAACTCAACCCGGGATGCGGGGCAGGGGCCGGGCGGCGGCGCGTCGTCGGCGTCCGGGCGCACTAGGGTGGAGCGCATGTCCGCGACCCCCCTCGGCTTCTGGAAGCTGCCCGCACGTCCCGACGGCGCCGCCCGTCACCTCGCCGTCATCACCGGGGGCGAGGCGCAGCAGACCATGCTCTTCCTCCAGGACGGGCAGTGGTCCATCCTCGCCCTCTTCCAGGACGAGCTGGCCGGCAAAGCCGCCGCCCGCACCCTGGACGCGCTCCTGCAGTCCGTCACCTGTCTGCGCATGGGCGGCCGTGACGTCCTCGACGGCGCCGACACCCCGCGGCCCGGTGTTGAGTGGGCCGGCTACGACCGCGAGTTCGAGGAGGCCGACGTGGCCGAGCAGCGCGACGTCGAGCCGCGCGGCCGGATCTGGATCCTCCCGGCCACGGACGGCGCCTCCGTCGGCCTCAAGCTTCCCGGGCACCGCCGGTACGACGACGCCGTCGCGCAGTTCGCCGACGTCGACGCGGCGCGTGCCGCCGTCGCGGCGATCGACGAGCTCCTGGGCGTCGGCCCGCGCGGCTGAGCCGGCCGGTCCTCCCCGGCCCGGGGCCGCGACCGTTCGCCTCCCAGGGTTCACCTGCTGTTCACCCGGCTGCGCCGCCGGGCCCGGCTTCCTCGTCCGCCGCCCGCCCATAATGATGGACAGAGCACAGGCCGCGGCCCGCCGCCGTCGTACCGAGGAGGGGACGGGCGGGCACGGTGACGCACCCAGTGAAGGAGACGGACCATGGAGCTGCTGCAGCCCGACGCCCCCCGCGAGAACCTCCGCGAGTTCATCGACAAGCTGCGCGACGGCGGCTACACCGTCTCGGACGGTCACACCAACGATCCCGACCTGATCGATCCGCAGGGCCGTGCCGTGGAGACGTGGAAGGAGGACTACCCGTACGAGACGCGCATGACGCGCGAGGAGTACGAGCTGGAGAAGTACCGCCTGCAGATCGAACTGCTCAAGCTGCAGTACTGGGGCGAGGACACCGGCCAGCGCCACATCATCGTCTTCGAGGGCCGCGACGCCGCCGGCAAGGGCGGCACCATCAAGCGCTTCACCGAGCACCTGAACCCCCGCACCGCCCGCGTCGTGGCCCTCAACAAGCCCTCGGACCGCGAGCTCGGCCAGTGGTACTTCCAGCGCTACATCCAGCACTTCCCCACGGCGGGCGAGATCGTGCTGTTCGACCGATCGTGGTACAACCGCGCCGGCGTCGAGCGCGTGATGGGCTTCGCCACGGACGAGCAGTACCGCCGCTTCATGAACCAGGTGCCGCTGTTCGAGAAGATGCTCGTGGACGACGGCATCCACCTCACCAAGTTCTGGTTCTCCGTGACACAGACCGAGCAGCGCACGCGCTTCGCGATCCGCCAGATCGACCCGGTCCGCCAGTGGAAGCTCTCGCCCATGGACCTCGAGTCCCTGGACCGTTGGGAGGCGTACACGGAGGCCAAGGAGGCCATGTTCCTCCACACGGACACGGACCACGCCCCGTGGATCTCCATCCGCTCCAACGACAAGAAGCGGGCCCGCCTCAACGCGATGCGCTACTTCCTGTCCCAGTTCGAGTACGAGGGCAAGGACCACGAGGTCGTCGGCACCCCGGACCCGCTGATCGTGCGCCGCGGCCGCGACGCCGTGGGGGACTGACCGCGGTCGACGTAGGCTGGGGGCGGGTCCGTGTCCGGCACGGCCCGTCCCACCGTCCGAGCCACAGGAGGCCCCCGCGATGACCGAGCAGACCACCACCGTCCCCGTCGGCGCCGCCGACATCGGCGTCACGGGCCTGGCGGTGATGGGCGCGAACCTCGCGCGCAACTTCGCCCGCCACGGCTACACGGTGGCCCTGCACAACCGCAGCCGGGCCCGCACGGACCAGCTCGTGGCCGAGCACGGTGACGAGGGCGCGTTCGTGGCGACGGAGACGCTCGCCGAGCTCGTGCAGTCCCTCGCCGTGCCGCGCCGGGTGCTCATCATGGTCAAGGCGGGCGCCCCCGTGGACGCCGTCATCGACCAACTCGTCCCCCTGCTGGACGAGGGCGACATCGTCATCGACGCCGGCAACTCCCATTACGAGGACACCCGCCGCCGCGAGGCGGCCCTCGCCGAGAAGGGCCTGCACTTCGTGGGCGTCGGTGTCTCCGGCGGCGAGGAGGGTGCCCTGCACGGTCCGGCGATCATGCCCGGCGGTCCGGAGAAGTCCTACGAGGCCCTCGGCCCGATGCTCGAGAAGATCGCCGCGCAGTTTGAGGGGGAGCCGTGCTGCGCCTGGGTCGGCACGGACGGCGCCGGCCACTACGTGAAGATGGTCCACAACGGCATCGAGTACGCGGACATGCAGGTCATCGGCGAGGCCTACGACCTGCTGCGCCGTGTGGGCGGCCTCGAGCCCGCCGAGCAGGCCGAGGTGTTCACGGCGTGGAACCAGACCGACCTGGCCTCCTACCTCATCGAGATCACGGCCGAGGTGCTCGCGCAGGTGGACGCGGCCACGGGCCGCCCGCTCGTGGACGTGATCGTGGACGAGGCCGGGCAGAAGGGCACCGGCCGCTGGACCGCGATCTCGGGTCTCGACGTCGGCTCCCCGGTGGCCGCGATCGCCGAGTCCGTCTTCGCCCGCTCGCTGTCCTCTCAGCGCGCGGTGCGCGAGGCCGCCCGTGAGACCCTCGCGGCCGGCGTCGACGAGGAGGCGCAGCGCGCCCCGCAGGACACGGACGCGTTCGTGGAGGACGTGCGCCAGGCGCTGTTCGCCTCCAAGCTCGTGGCCTACGCGCAGGGCATGGACATGCTCGCGGCCGCCGCCGAGGAGTACGGCTGGTCGCTGGACCTGGGCACCATCGCCTCGCTGTGGCGGGACGGCTGCATCATCCGCGCCGACCTGCTCGACGTGATCATGCAGGCCTTCGGCGGGCGTGACACCTCCCGCCATCCGGCGCCGGGCACCCGGGCCCCCGGCCAGCCGCTCAACCTGCTCTTCGCCCCCGAGTTCGCCCAGGCGATCGCCGAGGCCCTGCCGGCCTGGCGCCGCGTGGTCGGCACCGCCGTCGCCGCGGGCGTGCCGGTGCCGGTGTTCTCCTCGGCCCTGGCGTACTACGACGGCCTGCGGGCCGACCGCCTGCCGGCCGCCCTCGTGCAGGGCCAGCGCGATTTCTTCGGCGCCCACACCTACCTGCGCGTCGATCGCGAAGGCTCGTTCCACACGCTGTGGTCCGGTGACCGCACCGAGGTGGACGGCGAGGGCGTGCCCGTGGTCATGCCGCAGCCGACCGAGGGCGACCCCACGCAGGACTGACCCGGCGTGGACCCGGCCCTCAGATCCAGAGGGCCGGGTCCACGTACTCCGCGGGGTCCACGAGCGGCTTGCCCTCGGACGGGCCCTTGCGCGGTCGGACGGTGGCCGGCACGCCGGTGGCGATCGCGTCGGCGGGGGTGTCCTTCACGACGACGGCGTTGGCGCCCACCGCCGTTCCCTCCCCGAGCTCGACGGGTCCGAGGATCTTGGCGCCGGCCCCCACCACGACGCCGTCGCGCAGCGTGGGGTGCCGCTTCACCTTGGCCAGGGAGCGGCCGCCGAGGGTGACCCCGTGGTACAGCATCACGTCGTCGCCGATCTCTGCGGTCTCGCCGATCACGACGCCCATGCCGTGGTCGATGAAGAACCGACGACCGATCGACGCGCCGGGGTGGATCTCGATGCCCGTGGCCGCGCGCGTGACCTGCGAGAGCACGCGGGCGGGCATCTTCAACCGGTCGTGCCGCCACATCCGGTGCGCGACGCGGTGCGCCCACACGGCGTGCAGACCCGAGTAGACGAGGGCCACCTCGAGGTCACCTCGCGCCGCCGGGTCATGGCTGCGGACGGTCGCGATGTCTTCCTTGATGCGGGAGAACAGTCCCACGGGCGGCCCCTTCGGGTCGGTGCGGTCGGTGAGCGGGCGGCGGTCAGCCGCGGATGTCCTCGAAGAGGGCGGTGGAGATGTAGCGCTCGCCGAAGTCACACACGATGGCGACGATCAGCTTGCCCTCGGACTCGGGCTTGGCGGCCTCCTTGAGGGCGGCCGAGATGATCGCGCCGGTGGAGATGCCGCCGAGGATGCCCTCCTCGGTCCCGAGCCGACGGGCGGTCTCGATGGACTCCTCGAAGGTGGCCGGGTAGACCTCGTCGTAGAGGTCGGTGTCGAGGATCTCGGGCACGAAGTTCGCGCCGATGCCCTGGATCTTGTGCGGGCCGGCCTGGCCGCCGGAGAGGATGGGGGAGTCGGCCGGCTCGACGGCGATGAGCTTCACGTCCGGCTTCTGCTCGCGCAGGTACCGGCCCGCGCCCGTGATGGTGCCGCCGGTGCCGACGCCGGCGATGAACACGTCCACGGCGCCCTCGGACGCGTCCCAGATCTCCGGGCCGGTGCCCGTGTAGTGGGCCTGGATGTTGGCCTGGTTCGCGAACTGCTGGGCCCAGATGGAGTTCGGGGTGCTGCGGACGATCTCCTGGGCGCGCTCGAGGGCGCCGCGCATGCCGTCTGCACCGGGGGTCAGCACGATCTCGGCGCCGAATGCCTTGAGCATCACGCGGCGCTCGGTGGACATGGTCTCAGGCATGGTCAGGATCACGCGGTAGCCGCGCGCCGCGCCGACCATGGCCAGGGCGATGCCGGTGTTGCCGGAGGTGCCCTCCACGATGGTGCCGCCGGGGGTCAGCTCGCCGGCTGCCTCCGCGGCGTCCACGATGGCGGTGCCGATGCGGTCCTTCACCGAGTTGGCCGGGTTGTAGAACTCGACCTTCACGGCGACGTCGCCGGGCAGGTCCTTCGCGAGGCGGTTCAGCCGGACCAGGGGCGTGTTGCCGACCGCCTGGGTGATGTCGTCGAGGATGCGGGCCATGGTGATACCTCCGGGGGTGGTGCGCCTCGGGGCGCGGGCGATCTAGTGGGTGTTCCTGCGTCAGGCTATCGAGCCGCGGCGCCGCTCAGGCGTCCACGAGCCACGCGGAGTAGTTCCGGCGCACCTTCGCGAGCTTCGGATCGATGACCACACGGCAGTATCCGTTGGAACGGCGCCGCGCATAGAAGTCCTGGTGAATGTCCTCGGCCGGGTGCCACGCGGACGCCGGCTCGACGCGTGTGACGATGGGGCTGTCATAGTTCGCCTGCGCCCGGGCGATCTCGTCCGCGAAGAACCGGGTCTCGGCCT
This sequence comes from Micrococcus sp. KRD077, assembly GCF_017168505.1. Taxonomy (NCBI): domain Bacteria; kingdom Bacillati; phylum Actinomycetota; class Actinomycetes; order Micrococcales; family Micrococcaceae; genus Micrococcus; species Micrococcus sp. KRD077. The sequence goes on from NZ_JABFAZ010000002.1 coordinate 275,756, forward strand.
CGTCATGGGCGAAGACGGCCGATCGGTACTGGGTGCCGACGTCGGCCCCCTGGCGGTTCAACGACGTGGGGTCGTGGCTGGTGAAGAACAGGTCCATGATCACCTCGGGCGGCACGACGGCGGCGTCGAAGCGCACGCGGACCGCTTCGGCGTGGCCGGTGGTCCCGGTGCACACGGACTCGTAGCTCGGGGCGGGGTCGTCGCCTCCGGTGTAGCCGGACTCGACGGCGAGCACGCCCCGCACGCGACGGTAGACGGCGTCGAGGCACCAGAAGCAGCCGCCGGCGAGCGTCAGCTCGCGGACGTCGGCGGGCGCGTCGGAGGCGCCGAGGGGCTCGGTACGGGGGGAGTCGGTCATGGCAGGCACAGCAACGCGGCCCGCGCTTTTCATTCCCGACGTCGCCGCGCCGTGCCCTCACCCAGGGCCGCCGGGTCGTGCGTGCCCGGGCCGGGTGGGCCATCATGGCCGGTATGACCGTGTCCCGTCCCACCGTCCCCGTCTCGCCGGTGCACGCCCTGGCCCCGCCGACGCTCGGGCAGGTCCTCGAGGTCGTCCAGGGGCTGTGGCCGCGGGAGCTGGCGGAGCCGTGGGACGCCGTCGGGCCGGTGGCCGGGCGCCCGGAGTCGCCGGTGCGGACCGTCCTGTGGGCGCTGGATCCCGTGCAGGCCGTGGCCGACGAGGCCGTCGCCCGCGGGGCCGACCTCGTGGTCACCCACCACCCGCTCCTGCTGCGCGGGACCTCGTCCGTCGCCGCCGTCGGGCATGCCGCCGCCAAGGGCCGCCTGCTGCACACCCTGATCGAGCACCGCGTCGCCCTGCTCGCCGCGCACACCAACGCCGACGCCGTCGTGGGCGGCGTCTCGGACGTGTTGGCCCGTGCCGTCGGCATCACCGGAGCGCTCTCACCCCTGACGACCTCCGCCGTCGGCACCGGGGCCGAAGGCATCGGCCGGGTGGGCGACCTGCCCGAGGAGACCGACCTGGCCGCCTTCGCCCGCGCCGTGCACGCGGCGCTGCCCGCCACGGCCAGCGGCGTGCGCGTGGCGGGCGACCCCGCCCAGCGCATCCGCCGCGTCGCCGTGTGCGGCGGCGCCGGCGACAGCCTCTTCGACGCGGTCCGCGCGTCCGGCGCCGACGTCTACGTGACCGCCGATCTGCGCCACCACCCGGCCTCGGAGGCCCGGGAGACGGCAGCGTCGGGGGATGGGCGTCCCGCGCTCGTGGACGTCTCGCACTGGGCGAGCGAGTCCCTGTGGCTCGAGCACGGCGCCCGCGCCCTGGAGGCCGCCCTGGGGGAGCGGGGACTGGGCGTCACCACCCTGTTCTCAGACCACCGCAGCGACCCCTGGGACTTCCTGGTCGGGGGAGAGCGGGCCGACGAGGGGAGTCACGCATGAGTGAGGTCACCGCACCGCCGGCCGTCCAGGCCCGGCTGCTGGAGCTCCAGGAGCTCGACACGGCCCTGGACCAGGCCCGCGCCGCCGTCCGTCGGTTCAAGGCGGACCCGGAGCACGCCCGGCTGCGCGCCCGTGCGCAGGAGTTCGAGGAGGCGCTGCCCGGTCTGCAGGACGCCGCCCGCACCGCCGACCGGGCGGGGGCCGAGGCCACCGAGAAGGCCGCCGCCACCCGCGCCCGTCGGGACCGGACCCGGGAGCGGCTCGAAGCGGGCCAGGGCGGGTCCAAGGAGCTGCAGGCCATGCAGCACGAGGACGACACGCTCACCGCACTGCTCGATGACCACGAGGCCGCGGCGCTCGAGGCCATGGAGGCCGCCGACGCCGCCGAGTCCCGGCTCGCGAAGGGCCACGCCGCTCTGGAGCAGGCACGGGCCGAGGTCGAGGCCCGCGCGGCGGAGGTGCGCCGCGAGGGGCAGGCCGTGACCCAGCGTGGCCGGGACCTCACCCAGCGCCGGGCGGCGTTGGCCGCGGAGTTCCCCGCGTCGTTGCTGGCCCTGTACGAGCAGGCGCGGGAGCGCAACGGCGGCATCGGCGCGGCCCGGCTCGTCGGGAACCGGTCCGCGGCCGCGGGCACGGAGCTGTCGCCCGCGGAGGTCGCGCGCATCCGGGCCCTCCCGCCGGCCGCCGTCGCCCGCTGCCCCGAGTCCGGCGCCATCCTCATCCGGGACTGACCCCGGGCCCCGCCCCCGGCGCGATCAGTAGAGTGGGGGGGCCGCGTCGGACGGCGCGACCACGGACACGAGGAGGCGCACGGTGAGCGGACGAGTCCTGCAGGTGGAGGCCGACGGCGGGTCGCGGGGCAACCCCGGCGTCGCCGGCTACGGCGCCCTGGTGCGCGACCCGGCCACAGGCGAGATCCTCCGGACCGACGCCGCCCCGCTGGGGAAGGCGTCCAACAACGTGGCCGAGTACTCCGGGCTCGTGGCCGGGCTGCGGATGGCCCGGGACCTCGACCCGGAGGCCCGGGTGCACGTGCTGATGGACTCCAAGCTCGTGGTGGAGCAGATGTCCGGGCGGTGGAAGATCAAGCACGACGACATGCGGCGCCTCGCGGCCGAGGCCCGGTCCGTGCTGCCCCCCGAGCGCGTCAGCTACGAGTGGATCCCGCGCAACCGGAACAAGGACGCCGACCGCCTCTCCAACGAGGCCATGGACGCCGGCGCGCGGGGCGGCCAATGGGACGCGGGCGCGTCCGAGGTGCCGGTCGCGGCCCCCGCGGCCGCGGGGTCGACCGCCGCGGAGGCGTCCACGACCTCCGCGTCGGCGGTGGCCGGGTCCGGCCTCGAGGCCGACGCGGACGTCCGGGCCGCGGAGGCGGACGGGCCCGACGCCGTCGCCTCGCCGGAGGATGCGACCCCGGTGCCCGCGCCCACGGGACGGCTGCATCACGTGGAGATCTGGGTCGCCGACCTCGCGGCGGCCGAGGCGAGCCTCGGCTGGCTGTTCGGCGAGCTCGGCTACGTGCCCGGCGAGGGGTGGGCCGAGGGCCGGACGTACCAGGGGGCGGGGGAGTACCTCGTGCTCGAGGCCGGGCCCGACGTCGCCGCGGGCGCCCACGAGCGCACCCGCCCGGGACTGAACCACCTGGCCTTCCGGGCCGGATCGCGCACCCGCGTGGACGAGCTCACCGCCGCCGCGCGCGGCCGGGGGTTCCGTCTGCTCTTCGAGGACCGCCACCCGCACGCCGGGGGAGCGGACCACTACGCCGCCTACCTCGAGACCGCGGACGGCTTCGAGGTGGAGCTGGTGGCCGTCGAGGACTGAGGCCGCGTCCGGGCAGACCGCGCCTCGCCCGGGATCATCCCTCGGGCAGGATCACCCGCAGCGCGCCGGGCTTGCCGCCGGACGGCCGGGCCAGCTCGACCTCCCAGCCGGGGCCGTCCCCGGCCCGCGCGACCACGTCCGCGACGCGGTCCAGCGTCGAGGTCTCCCGCGCCCCCGCCTCCAGGAGCGCGCGGGCCACGAGGCCGCGGGTGTGCTTGGCGAAGTGCGAGACGACGGTCCGCTCGCCGTCGCGCAGCTGGAACACGTCGACCGCGAGGGTCCGCTCCGCCGGTGCCCGCCACTGGGCCGCGTAGCCTCCGGAGCGGCAGTCGACGACGGGCCCGCCGTCCCGTGCGGCGAGCGCGTCGAGGGCGGGGGTCAGGACGGGGCGCCAGTGCGCGGCCAGCCCGGGCAGCCCGGGCAGCTTCGCGCTGACGGGCAGCCGGAAGGCGGGGATCCGGTCCGCCAGCGCGGTGGCGCCGAACAGCGCGGAGAAGACCAGCACGGACAAGCGGGCGCGGCGCTTCGCCGCCGCCGACAGCGAGGCGTGGTCGAGCGCGTCGAAGAGCACGCCCGTGAACACCCGGTGACCGGGCGCGGCGGGGGCGACGGCCAGGCGCGTGTTCGCCTCGACCTCGCCGGCGAGCGACGCTCCGACGCCGAGGGTCGTCAGGGCATCCGGGGCGGCCGAGACCGCGGCGAGCCGCGTGAGCAGGTCCGCGCGGGCGCCCGTCACCGCGGCGTCGTCGGCCAGGGCGAGGGAGTCGAGGTCGAGCGGGGCCCCGGAGCGGGGTGCGGTCTTGCCCTCGGAGGGCGGCAGCAGGATCAGCACCGGGCCAGCCTAGCCAGGCGCCCCCGGACCGACGCGCGGACGGGCCGGGCCGACGTCGTCGTCCGGACCTGGCACAGTGGTGGGGTCCGCACAGCCGCCCCGCATCCCAGGAGTCGCCCGATGACCGCCATGAACGTGTTCGGCGTGGTGTACCCGTTCGTCCTGCTCGTGATCGCGGCCGCCGTGTGGCTCGGGGTCCGCTCCAGCGGGCGGGAGCGCACGCACGCCTCCGCTCTGGAGCACCGCCTGCGGGAGCGCACCTTCACGGGGCAGGACCGCGTGACGCTCGAATGGCCCCGGGACCGGCGACACCCGAGCCTGGCGAAGGTCGTCTCGATCGGCGAGTCGTACGGGTACCGGCTGCTGGACAAGCGGGAGCGCGAGCACGTGGTGGAGCTCGAGTTCGAGCGGATCCTCGACGACGAGGGGTTCTGACCCCAGCCGGGGGCCGTGAGGCGGGACGGACCGGCTGTAAGCCGGGTTCTGTGCCTCGCGCGCGTTGCCCCGCGCGAGGTGACGGCCATCCATCTGGGCCCGCCATCGCTGACGGGCTCGAGCGGCCAACCCGGACGCTGGGGCGAGCAGCCCTCGTGACGCGTCCTGTTCGGCCTTGCACCGGATGGGGTTTACCGAGCCGGCCCCGTCACCGGGGCCGCTGGTGGTCTCTTACACCACCCTTTCACCCTTACCGCCGCGCACACGGCGCGGAGGCGGTCTTCTCTCTGTGGCACTGGCCCGCGGGTCGCCCCGGGTGGATGTTGTCCACCATCCTGCTCTGCGGTGCCCGGACTTTCCTCGCACCCCCGCAGGGGCACGCGGCCGTCCGCCGATCCGTCCCGACCGACCAGTCTACGCCCCGCTGAGGCCGCGGGGCCGCTGCGGACGCGTCCTCACTTAGAATGGAGGCGTCCGCCGACAACGAGGTCGGGGGATGGGGCCTGCCCAGGACGGCCCCGCCAGGTTTCAAGGAAGGACTCCCGTGGCAGACACCGCCTCGACCCAGACCCCTGAGTGGAACACGCAGCAGAAGCTCGCGGAGAAGATGGTCCCCCTGCTGGGCACCCTGTACCGCGAGCACAACGTGGTCACCTCGATCTACGGGCGCTCCCTCGTGAACCGCGGCGTGATCGACATCATCAAGGCCCACCGCTACGCCCGCCGCGTGCAGGAGGCCCCGCTGAGCGTCGAGTCCACCTACCCCCTGGTCGAGGCGATGGCTGCGATGGACCTGGGCGCCGCCACCGTCGACCTGGCCGAGCTGGCCGCCAAGCAGAAGGCCTCGGGGCAGGACGTCCAGGCCTTCCTGGACGCCGAGCTCGCCGAGGTCAAGGGCAAGGCCGGTGAGGGCCTGGGCGAGACCCAGGACGTCGTGCTCTACGGCTTCGGTCGCATCGGCCGCCTGCTGGCCCGCATCCTCCTCGACCACGCCGGCGGTGGCTCCAAGCTGCGCCTGCGTGCCGTCGTCGTGCGCAAGAACTCGGAGGACGACCTGATCAAGCGCGCCTCCCTGCTGCGCCGCGACTCGATCCACGGCCCGTTCGACGGGACGATCGTGGTGGACGAGGACCGCGACGTGATCACCGCCAACGGCACCGAGATCCAGGTCATCTACTCGAACGACCCGACCACGGTGGACTACACCTCCTACGGCATCAAGGACGCGCTGGTCGTCGACAACACCGGACGCTGGCGCGACGACGAGGGCCTGTCCCAGCACCTGCAGGCCAAGGGCGCCGCGAAGGTTCTGCTGACCGCCCCGGGCAAGGGCGAGATGAAGAACATCGTGTTCGGCGTGAACTCGGACGACATCACGCCCCAGGACACGATCGTCTCGGCAGCCTCCTGCACCACCAACGGCATCACCCCGGTGCTCAAGGTCATCCAGGACGACTACGGCATCGACCACGGCCACGTGGAGACCGTGCACGCCTACACCAACGACCAGAACCTCGTGGACAACTTCCACAAGGGCGCCCGTCGTGGCCGTGCCGCCGGCATGAACATGGTCCTCACCGAGACCGGCGCCGCCAAGGCCGTGGCCAAGGCCCTGCCCGAGCTCAAGGGCAAGCTCTCCGGCAACGCCATCCGCGTCCCCACCCCGGACGTGTCCATGGCCATCCTCAACCTCGAGCTGACCAAGCCCACCTCGGTGGAGGAGCTCAACGCCCGCCTGAAGCAGGAGTCCCTCACCGGCCCCCTGCGCGGCCAGGTCGGCTACGTGGACTCCCCGGAGGTCGTGTCCACCGACTTCGTCGGCTCGGACCGCGCCGGCGTCGTGGACGGCCTGGCGACCCTCGTGAACAACGACGGCAAGAACGCGATCCTCTACGTCTGGTACGACAACGAGTACGGCTACTCGCACCAGGTGATCCGCGTGGTGGAGAAGATGGCGGGCCAGCAGGTCCCCGCCTTCCCGCAGGCCTGACCCGCAGACGACCGACGGCCCGTCCCCGCGGAGGGGACGGGCCGTCGTCGTGTGCCGACCGGGTCGGACCTCGAGCCGAGGCTCAGGCCTCGTCGTCCCCGTGGTCGCCGTCGGGGCCGTGCTCGTGGTCCGCGTGGTCGTCGGCGTCATGGCCGAAGGGGTCCTCGTCGGTACCGGGCAGCCACGTCACGCCGGGCACGTTCAGGCGCTCGGCCCGCTGCGCGCGCTTCCAGCGCCGCTGCCACTTGCCCTCGAGCCGGTTCACGTAGAGGGTGCCGTTGAGGTGGTCGTACTCGTGCTGCATGATGCGCGCGAACCAGCCCTCGGCCTCGAACTCGAACATCTCGCCGTCCACGCGCTGGCCGGACAGGCGCACGCGGGTCGGGCGCTGCAGGGGGAAGCCGAGCCCGGGCACCGAGAGGCAGCCCTCGGTGTGCTCGTCCGGGTGCGGGTCCTCCCGCGGCGCCTTGTCCAGGTGGGTCAGCACGGGGTTGATCACGTGGCCCACGTTCGGCGCGTCGCCGGAGTCCGGGAACGTCCACGTGAAGATCCGCAGCCCGACCCCGACCTGCGGGGCGGCCAGGCCCACGCCGTGCGCGGCGTCCTGCGTGACGTACATGTCCTCGATCAGCTCGCGGATCTCGTCGTCGATCACCTCCACCTCGGCCGCGCGCCTGTGCAGCACGGGCTCGCCGTAGACGGTGATGGGACGGATGGAGGCCATGGCACTGCGCTTCCCGGCCCGGGCTGCGGGCCTGCGTGGGTAGGGGGACGGGGGAGTCCCCAGCCTACCGCCGGCGACACCACGACGACGGCGGTCATTCCGCGGCAAGGGCCTCCAGCGCCTCCGGGTCCAGCAGCGTCACCCGCGGGCCCTCGATGGCGATCAGGCCGTCGTCGGCGAGGCGGCGCAGCCCGCGGCTGAACGCCTCGGGGGTGGTGCCCAGCAGCGAGGCGACGTCCTTCTTCGGCGCGGCCAGCACCACGACGAGGTCGGCCTCGTCCCGGAGGGCCGGCAGGCCGAGCAGATGTCCGGCGATCCGTGCGGTGACAGGCTGATGCTCCCGGGCCAGCCGTTGTTCAGCCTCGGCCAGGCGGACGGCCAGCGTCCGCATCACGCGTCCCCCGATGCCCGGATGCTCGGCCAGGAGTCGGGCGACCTCGGCGTGGGAGAAGGTGCACAGGCGGGTCGCGGCCACGGCGCGCGCCCCATGCCGGGCCGGCTCGCCCGTGAGGAACTCGTGCTCGCCCACGGAGTCCCCCGGCTCGACCATCCGCACCACACGTTCCCGGCCGGTCGCTGAGCCGAGCGTCAGCGCCAGGCGGCCGCTGTGCACGACGCACAGGCGGTCCGTGCGGTCACCGGCCAGGTGCAGGGCATCGCCGGCCTCGAGCACGAGCGGCCGCGCCAGGGCGGAGACCCGGCGCAGCTGCTCCAGATCCAGCCCGGTGAACAGCGGGACCCGGGCCGCGCACGGCTCTGGTTCATCCACGGGGATGAGGGGCAGGTCGATACGCACGCCATCAGCCTCCCACACGGCGGCTTGACCGCGGTCAAGGCGTACCCGCCGTCCCCTTCGTAGCGTCAGTGACATCCCCGGAGGACGGGGATCGGACCGGGCGCCCGCCCCGTCCGCTCAGCCTCACCGGCGGCCGCGCCGGTGACGACCGACTGGAGTGACCATGACCCCCACCACGCGCACCCTGCTCCGCGCCGAGGGCTTCAGCTGCCCCTCGTGCGTCCGGAAGATCGAGAAGGCCCTCGACGCCCTGCCCGGCGTGACCGGCGCGCAGGTCCACTTCGAGACCCAGCGCATCGAGGTCGACCACGACCCGCAGACCACCACTGCCCAGGACCTCGTCTGTCGCTTATACACATCTCCGAGCCCACGCGCCGGAGC
>NZ_JABFAZ010000020.1:0-15378 GCF_017168505.1 Micrococcus sp. KRD077
TCGTCGAGGTGCGCCGGGACGGGGGCGGGCCCGGGGCCATGGTGATCGGCGTCGGTGGGAGTGGAAGACATAGGCCCTCTTTGCCGAGTCGAGGCGGATTCAATACCATCGGTATTCAATACCATCGGCATCGAGAGGGCAACATGGCCACCCGACCCCGCCGCGAGGATGTCCGCGCGGCCATCCTCGACCACGCGGCCCGGGTGTTCGGACGGGAGGGCTACGCGCGCTCCTCCCTCGCCCGCATCGCGGCGGAGGCCGGCTACACGAAGGGCGCCGTCTATTCCGGCTTCGCGGGGAAGCCGGACCTCTTCGCCGCCGCCTGCACCGTCCAGTTCGAGCGGGCGACCACCCGAGCCATGGACGGCGTCGCCGACGCCCTGGACGACCCCGACCTGCCGCGCGAGGACCTGGTGGCCCGCGTGGCGGAGGCCCTGGCCGACGTCGTGCTCGAGACCACGGGCTCCTGGCCCCTGCTCCTCCACGAGTTCCAGGCCGTGGGCCTGCGCGAGCCCGCCGTGGGGAGAGCCTACCGGACGCTCACCGTCCGGCGGCGGGACTTCCTGGCCGGCCTGCTGCGTGAGCACCGCGTGCTGGCCGACGTCCCGGACGAGCAGGTCACGCACACCGCGGCCATGCTCCTGATGCTCGTGCACACGCTGTCGGTCGAGCGGCACCTGGCCCCGGAGGACCTGACGGTGGACGACGTGCGGGACACGCTGGCCGCGGCCGTGCGCTCCCTCCTGCCCTGACGCCTGCGCGCCGGCCCCGCCTCAGCCCAGGGTGCCGGCCACACCGCGCACCAGCGCCACCGTGCCCCCGACGCCGGCGAGGCAGATCGCGAGGACGCGCGCCTTCGCGGGGTCCACCCGGCGGGCCACCACCGAACCGAGCAGGACACCCAGCGGACCGCCCACCACCACGGCGACCCACACCGGCCACGGCACGTGCAGCCCCGCGGGCACGGCCGCGCCGAACAGCGACTTGGTGACCAGCGAGGTGAGATTGGCCAGCAGGAACACGGGCTGGAGGGTGGCCGCCCACGAGCGCTGGTCCCACCGGCTCGCCACCGCGTAGACCGCGAGCGCCGGCCCGGCGATGCCCGCGGTGGTGTTCATGAACCCGGCCACGGCGCCGGAGGCGAACACGGCCCCGTTCCCCTGGGCGGTGAAGCGCTGCTGCAGGCCCAGGACGGCGGCCACGGCCACCAGCACGGAGGACCCCAGGAGGATCTCGAGCGCGTGGGCGTCCAGGACCCGCACGGCCCACGCCCCCGCGAACGAGCCGGCCACGAGCAGGGGTGCGAGGCGGACGAAGCGCGGCCAGTCCACGTGCCTGTGGAGCACCGCGAACAGCAGCACCGCGGACACCGAGGCGGCCACGTTGGACAGCGTCACCCCCGCCACCGGGCCCAGGAGCAGGGACAGCGTGGGTGCGGCGATCATGCCGACGCCCATTCCGCTCACCCGCTGGAGCGTGCCGCCCACGGTGATCGCGGCCAGCGCGACGACGGCCGGCAGCCACACCAGGGAGGGGTCCATGCGGGCAGTATGCCGGAGCCGGGGGTGCCCGTCGGCCCTGGCTTCCGCCCGTGACGGGTGCGCATGCTGGCCGCATGGCCCAGCACAGCTCCACTCCGTACCCGCTCGTGATCGTGGGCAGCGGCCCCGCCGGCGTCAGCGCCGCCCGCGCCTACGTCGACGCCGGGGGACCCGGCCCCGTCCTCATGCTCACCTCGGACGTGGACCACCCCTACGAGCGCCCGCCGCTGTCCAAGGAGCTGCTGCGCGGCACCGCCGAACCCGACCCGACGGTGCTGGACGAGCTGCCGGACGCCGTCGAGCTGCGCCGGGGCGTGACCGTCACCCACGCGGACCTGGGTGCGCGGACGCTGTGGGCCGCCGAGGAGCCGGTCCGCTTCGAGCGCCTGATCCTCGCCCTCGGCGCGCACCCGAAGCCCCTGCCCGTCGCGGACGACGACGCCGAGGTGCACCTGCTGCGCTCTCTCGACCACGCCCGCCGCCTGGTGGCCTCCGCCGGGCACGCGCGCTCCGCCGTCGTGGTGGGCTCGGGGTTCATCGGCTGCGAGGCGGCCGCCTCCCTGGCCCTGCGCGGGGTGGCCACCACGCTGGTCACCCCGGACGAGGTGCCGCAGCAGAAGCGGCTCGGCCGCGAGGCGGGCGATCGGATCGCGCAGTGGCTGATCGGCGCCGGCGTCGAGCTGCGCACCGGCGTGCGGGTGGGGCAGGTGCGCGCCCCGCGCACCGTCCACCTCGACGACGGCGCCACGCTCGCCCCGGACCTGATCCTCGCCGCGGTGGGGGTCGAGCGTGGAAAGGGGCATGGGGGTCGTCCTCGAACAGCGGGGTCAAGGGATGAGACCGCCCATTGTCACATGAACAGCAGTTGAACGAAAGGGAGCGAGACGGAGAGCACCGCCACGCCCCCCCTCCTGCCCGCCCCGCCGCCTCAGTGGGCGCCGGCCTCCTCCAGCGGCAGGATGCGCTCCGGATCCTCGACCTCCACGCGCACGCCGTCCGCCTGCAGCCGGCGCACGCCCTCGGCGATCAGCCGCCGGCCGACGTCGTCGATCCGGTCCACCCGCGTGAGGTTGAGCACCACGGTGCGGATGGGCCCGTCGTTCTCATCTCGGGCGGCCACGGCGGCGGCCTCGTACACCGCCCCGCCGCCGGTCGCGGCCGCGAGCGCCGCGCTGTCCGCCGCGGCCTCCTGCCACCGCGGGTAGACGGCGGCGTCCCAGCCGGTGCCGGGCTTCTCCGCACCGGTGCGCAGGTCCGTGAGCGCGTCCAGCACCGCCTCGGCGCCGCCGAACCGGATCACGCCCTGCAGGTGCAGGAACACGCGGTCACCCTCGCGTTCCACGAAGCGCACGGCGGTTCCGCCCAGGCTGTCGCCGTCCATGAGGTGCAGCCGGAAGTCCTCGGAGAGGCGGCGGCACGCCAGCACGCCGCGCGCCGAGTTGCCCACCTCGTCCAGGCGCGGCGAGAACACGCCGATCCCCACGCGGCCCGGCAGCGCGCCGAGCACACCGCCGGCCACCCCGGACTTGGCCGGGATCCCGACGTCGGCGAGCCACTGCCCGGCGGCGTCGTACATGCCGGAGGAGGTCATCACGGACACCACGCGCCGCGCCACGATGGACGGCAGCACGCGCTCACCCGTCATCGGATGGATGCCCCCGGTGGCCAGACACGCGCCCATCACGGCGAGGTCCTTGGCGGTGACGAGCACGGCGCACTGCGCCACGTACCCGGCCACGATCTCCTCGGCCGAGTCCTGCAGCACCCCGTAGCTGCGGAGCATGTGCCCCAGGGAGAGGTTGCGGTCCGAGACCGCCATCTCGGACTCGTACGTCTCCCAGTCCACCGAGAGCCGACGCCCGGCGAGCAGGGACATGATCTCCACGGCCCGGTCCAGCCGCTCCTTCCGGCTCGCCTCCGGTCCCACGAGCAGCTGGTGCACCGCGAGCGCGCCGGCGTTGATCATGGCGTTGTCCGGGCGGTGCGACTCCGCCTCGAGGGAGAGCTCGTTGAAGGCCTCGCCCGAGGGGTTCAACCCCACCTGCCGGTCCACGGCGGCGAAGCCCCGGTCCACGAGCGCGGCCGCGTACGTGAACGGCTTGGACGCGGACTGGATGGTGAACTCCACGTCCGCGTCGCCCGCGAAGTGCAGCCGCCCGGTGGGGGTGGCCAGCGCGATGCCGAAGCGGTCCGGGTCCGCCTCCGCGAGCACGGGGATGTACTGGGCCGTCTCTCCCGGGTTCACGGCGCCGAGCTCGGTGATCAGGCTCGCCAGGTAGTCGGGGATCGGGTGTCTCATCTCAGGCCTCCCAGCGCAGGCAGGTCAGGGGCTCGCCCCCGGGCACGGGCACGTGGCCGGTCGCACGGAAGCCGAGCCGCTCATAGAACGGGACGGTGGCGGGCACGGACGCCTCGAGGTGCACGGGCAGACCCGACGCGCGGCGCTGGCCGTGGCGCACCAGCGCACTCGCCGCCCCGCGCCCGCGGGCGGACGGGACGGTGCCGACCTCCTCAAGGTACCAGTGCCGGCCTGCCGGGCGGGCACGCTCGCAGGCGGCCTGGATCCGCTTCAGGGCGAGGGTGTGGCGGCCGTGGACGGCGACGGCGGTGGGCAGCCCCGCCAGCAGGCCCGGCACGTCGACCCCGCGGGGGGCGGCGGGGGAGGTCCACACGGCGGCGCCGAGCAGCGTGCCGTCGGCAGCGTCCACGGCGACGTCCACGGCGCCGAGCGGGGCGCCGTCGGCCCCCGCGCGCAGCCCGTGGCGCACGGCGGTGGTGAACTTGCGCTCGAGTCGGGCCTCGCGCCGGTCCTCGGGCACGAGCCCGAGCGTGTAGGGGTCCGTGGCGAAGGCCTCGGCGAGGACGGCGCCCACGCGGCGGGCGGTGTCCTCGCGGGCTCCACCCGGGCGCAGGGTGAGCACGTGGACGCGAGGGCGCGGCGCAGCGGAGTCCGGGGAGGTCATGGTCGCCAGTCTAGGGACGGGGCCGGACGCGTCATCGGACCGGCCGACGCACGTTCCACCCCGTGTGATCGGCGACACTGGTGGACATGGACTCCTCCGCACCGCTCGATCCGACCCCCACCGGCCCTGCCACCGCGGACGCCCCGCCCGCCGACGTCGTCGCCCGCCTGCAGGCGGAGCTGCCCGGCCGCGTGGACGTCTCCGTCGCCGCACTCGAGGCCGCCCGGGCGGACCGCTCGGGGCATCGCTCCCCCGCCGCGCCGCTGGCCGTGGTCCGCGCGCGGACGGTGGAGGACGTGCAGGCCGCGTGCCGGGTCGCGCACGGCACCCGCACCCCGCTGGTCACCCGCGGAGCGGGCACGGGGCTGGCCGGCGGCGCCGTCGCGGGGGCGGGCGAGATCGTCCTGGACATGACCGCGATGGACCGGATCCTGGAGGTCTCCCCCGCGGACCGCGTGGCCGTCGTCGAGCCGGGGATCCTCAACGGGGCGCTGAACGCCGCGCTCGCCGAGCACGGGCTGTGGTGGGCCCCGGACCCGGCGTCGAAGGACATCTCCACGGTGGGCGGCAACATCGCGATGAACGCCGGCGGGCTGCTGTGCGCCAAGTACGGCGTCACGCGCGAGGCGGTGCTGGGCCTGGACGTGGTGCTCGCGGACGGCACCCTGCTGCGGCTGGGCCACCGCACCGTCAAGGGGGTGACCGGCTACGACCTGGTCGCGCTGATGATCGGCTCGGAGGGCACGCTCGGCGTGATCGTGGGTGCGACGCTGGCGCTGCGGCCGGCCGTGCGCGGCGTGCCGGTGACGCTCGGCGGGTTCTTCCCGGACGTCGTCGCGGGCGCCGCCGCGGCCGAGGCGATCACCGGGGCCGGTCACGTGCCCGCCCTGATGGAGCTGATGGACGAGGCGACGCTCGCCGCGGTGCGCGCGCACGCGGGGCCCGAACGCGGGGCCGCCCTGCCCGAGTCCGGCGCGTTCCTGCTGGTGCAGGCCGACGGCGCCGGCGCCGAGGCGGACGGGGAGGCCATGGCCGCCCTCATGCGCGCCCACAGCGGGGACGTCACCGTGACCGTGGACCCCGCCGAGGGGGAGGCCCTCATGGCCCTGCGCCGCACCGCGTTCCCCGCACTCGAGCGCCTCGGCACCCCGCTCGTGGAGGACGTGGCCGTCCCGCGCAGCCGCATGGCCGAGATGTTCGCGCGGATCCGTGAGATCGAGGCACGCACCGGCGTCGCCATCCCCACCACGGCCCACGCCGGGGACGGCAACCTGCACCCGATCCTGCTGTTCGGCGCGGCGGCGCAGGTGGGCGGTGCGGCCGAGGACGCCGCGTCGATTCCGGCGGACGTGTGGGAGGCCGCCGGCGAGCTGTTCCGCGCGGGTCTGGAACTCGGCGGCACGCTCACCGGCGAACACGGCGTGGGCCTGCTCAAGCGCGCGTTCCTGCGGGACGAGCTCGGCGACGCCCAGCACGACCTCCAGCAGCGCATCAAGGCCGTGTTCGACCCGCACGGCATCCTCAACCCAGGAAAGGTGTTCACCCCGTGACGCAGCCGACCACCCCCGAGACCCCCGCCGACGCCGGCACGCCGACCCCGTTCGAGGTCGGGCTGCAGCTGCGCTGGTCCGACGAGGACCGCTACGGCCACGTCAACAACGCCCGCCTGCTCACCCTCACCGAGGAGGCGCGCGTGCGCGCCCTGGCCGCGTGGGCCACGACGACGGCGTCCCCGGACGTCCAGCGCGTCGTGCGGTCCATGGAGGTCCAGTACGAGGCGCCCGTGGTCTACGCCGGGCCCGAGGTGACGGCGCGGGTGTGGATCCTGCGGATCGGCCGGACGTCCTTCACGCTGCGCCACGAGCTGTGGCAGGACGGGCGGCGCTGCGTGCTGTGCGACGCCGTGTTCGTGCAGGTGGACCCGGCGGCCGGGCGGCCCGTGGCCGTCTCCGACGAGGAGCGCGCCGTCTTCGAACGCGTGCTGATCCCCGCCGAGGACTGACGGGCCGCCGTCGGGCCTGTGGACGGCCAGCCGTCTCGCAGGATCCCGCCGTAGGCTCTGAGGCCATGGAGCAGGACCCTTCCCCGGACGCGCCCGTGCCCTCGGCGGACGTCGAGGCGCTGCGCGGCACCCCCGTGTCCGCGTTGACGCAGCTCTCCCCCGTGATGTCCGTGGCGTTGGATCGGCTGCGCAAGGACGTCGAGCGTTTCGACCTCGAGTACCGCTCGGCCCTGCTCCAGGTGGAGGCGCGGCTCGAGGTGCTGCGGGACGAGTTCACGCACCTGCACGACTACAACCCCATCGAGCACATCGTCACGCGGGTGAAGTCGCCGGAGTCGATCCTGCGCAAGGCCTCCGCCCGCGGGCTGTCCCTGGACCTGGACGCGCTGCGCACCAACGTCACGGACATCGCCGGGGCGCGCGTGATCGTCAGCTTCGCCCGGGACGTGTACCGCGTGTTCCGCCAGTTCACGCAGCAGCCGGACATCCGGGTGCTCGAGGTGGAGGACTACATCTCCCGACCCAAGCCTTCCGGCTACCGCAGCCTGCACTGCCTCGTGCAGGTGCCGATCCACCTGTCCACCGGCACGATCCAGGTGACCGTGGAGATGCAGTTCCGCACGAGCGCCATGGACTTCTGGGCCACGCTCGAGCACAAGATCAACTACAAGTTCGACGGCGGCGTGCCCCCGGACATCGCGACCGAGCTCGTGGCCGCCGCCCGCGTGGCCGCGGACCTGGACACCCGCATGGAGCGCCTGCACGACCAGGTGCAGGAGACCGACAGGGACGACGACGCCGCCGCGGCCTGGGAGGACGACGGCGGTCCCGCCTTCGAGGACGAGCCGGCGGCAGGGCCGGGCGAGGCGCGGCCGGGCGAGGCGCGGCCGGGCGCCGCGGAGCCGGGCGACGACGCGCCCGGCGCGTCCACCGTCTGAGCCCCTCCGTCCACACCTGGCGGGCCGCGTGCACAGGGTTCTCCACAGAGTTGTCCACAGGTGTGGATGAGTCACACGCGTGTGATCCGCCGAAGCCGAGCAGGGCGTGACCGCAGACCAGGGAGGACATGCTGACGGAACGGGGCGGGGCGACTCCCGGTAGCCTGAGTCGATGCCCTCCACCGCCGTGCCGCCGCGCGACTCCGGCGCCGCCTCCACCCTGCCCGCCCGCACCGGGCACCGCGGGGTGTCGATCCTGCGCACCGCCGCCCTCGTCCTCGTGGTGGCGGCGTTCGTGTGGCTGGCACTCACCGTGCGCCTGCCCGGTGTGGACGAGCTGCGCGCCCAACTGGACGGCTTCGGCTGGTGGAGCTGGCTGGCGTTCACCGTGCTGTACGCGGCCGTGGCGCTCACCCCCATCCCCGTGACGATCATGGCGGTCACCGCCGGTGTGCTCTTCGGCGCGATCGAGGGGACGGTGCTGTCCGTCGTCGGAGCCCTGCTGGGCTCGCTCGGGGCGTACGGCATCGCGCGCGCGGTCGGGCGCGAGGTGGCCCTGCGCTGGCTCGGCCGCCACGCCGAGACCGTGGAGCGGCGGCTCGAGGACACCGGGTTCCTCGCCCTGCTGACCCTGCGCGTCGCCCCGGGGCTGCCGTACTGGCCCGTGAACTACGGGGCGGGCGCGCTCGCCGTGCCGCTGGGGATCTTCGCCGGCTCCACCGCGGTCGGCGTGATCCCCGGGCAGCTCTCCCTCGTGGCGATGGGGGCGTTCGCGGTGCGCCCGGGCGTCGTGAACGGCGTGCTGCTCGGGGTGGGCTGGCTCACCGTGGGCGGTCTGACCCTGTGGGCGGTGCGCCACTGGCGACGGGCGGCCCGGTCCGCGGAGGAGCCGGCGGGCTCGGAGGGGCCGGAAAGCCCGCGGAGTGGTCAGGACACGCCGTCTCCGCGTGCGCGACGCGGCGTGTCGTGACCACTCTGCGCCGGACGTCAGCCGAGGGTTGTGTACCGCACGCCGAACTTGCTGCTGACCTGCAGGAACACGAGCACGTCCGTGCCGCGCGCGTAGGCGGGCATGCCGTACCAGGTGCGGGGTTCGAGCTCCGGGGCCGCCTCCGTGACGATCCGGTGCACCCCCACCGCCATGGCG
Source organism: Micrococcus sp. KRD077 (assembly GCF_017168505.1). Lineage (NCBI taxonomy): Bacteria > Bacillati > Actinomycetota > Actinomycetes > Micrococcales > Micrococcaceae > Micrococcus > Micrococcus sp. KRD077. The sequence goes on from NZ_JABFAZ010000020.1 coordinate 8,592, forward strand.
CGGTCCGGCTCGGGCATCTCCTCGATCTTCACCAGCAGGTCCTGCAGGGCGTCGGCCTTCTTCCTGCCGCCGCGCTGGGCGCGCAGCTCCTGCGCGCGCTCGGCGATCGCGGCCTGCTCCGCGGCGCTGAAACCGGTGGACTCGCTCACGGTGCCTCCTGGGGTGCGGGGACGGGTCCTGCCCGGGTCTCAGCCCCGACGGCCCAGGCGACCGAGCAGGCGGGTCTGCCGGTCGGCGTCGTCGGCCACGGGGACGGGCTCGCCCAGGATGCCGGGCGTGTAGGCGGCGTCGCCGAACAGTTCCAGCGACTCCTCCACGCAGTCGATCTCCGCGTCCGTGAACCGCGCGTCCACGCCCTGCGAGCGGGCCAGGTCCCAACGGTGCACGATCACGTCGAACGCGTGGAAGCGGATCAACGCCTCGCCCACGGGCATCTCCCCGAGCGCGGTCTTCATGGGCCGCATGATGAACTCCTCGTCACCGGCGAGGGCGGACATGGCGGCGGCGTGCTTGGCCCACTGGGTGGCCAGCTGCTGGCGGGACCCGTCGAAGAGGGGCACCTCCCGGCCCTGGCGGGCGGCGAAGTCGCGCTGGCCGGCGATCACGTGGTCCAGCAGGTCCAGCGCGTCCCAGCCCTCACACGGGGTGGCGGCGTCCCAGTCCCGCACCTCCCGGACGACGGCGGTGAACGGCTCGGCGGCCGCGTTCCAGCGGGCCTCGACCTCGGTGGCGGGGATGGACATGGTGCTCTCCTCAGGGTCGCGGGGTTCTCGGGGCCGCGGCGGGCGACGACGGCGCCGGGCTCGGCTTCTTCGGGCCGCGGATGGACTCGGGGCGGGCCGGGTCCAGGACGGACCGGGGGTCGAAGAACTCCTCCAGCACGGGCCGCTCGCCCGAGACGGCCGCGGCGAGGCTGATGCCGTCCACGTTGATGCGCGAGCCGCGGTAGTAGCCGGGCTCGAGCTGGCCCCACGCCTTGGAGGTGCCGTCCACGAGGAAGAAGGAGCGGTAGCCGAGCTCGCGGAGGTAGCGGTACCGCTCGTTGTCCTCCGTGTACGTGCCGGGGCCGGTGACGTCCGCGCCGAACGGGTAGATGAGCATGTCCGTGGGGCCGAGGATCGGCTCGACCTCCTCGTGCCAGTGCCCCATGTCGAACTCGAGCTCCTCCATGGTCAGCTTCGGCACCGTCCGGTGGCCCCACGTGTGGGAGGCGAACTCCCAGCCGCTGTCCTTGAGCGCGTCGGCGACCTCGGTGGCGGCCGCGACGTCGGCGTCGAACGTGGGGCTGTCCCCGAACTCGCGGGCCGAGGTGCGGTAACCGAACACGCCGTCGTAGCCGGTCATGGCCAGCACGCCGCGGGCGCCGTTGAGGCTGAAGTCCGGGTGCTCGGCGAGGAAGTCGTCCAGACGCGGGACGACGTCGAACGCCCCGACGTGCGTGGTGCCCTGGGCGTCCGTGTACTCGTTGCGGACGCGGCCGTCCTCGGCCACGATCAGACGGTCCGCGAAGCCGTCGCCGTCCATGTAGAGGTAGTACGAGCAGTCGTCCAAGGAGAGGATCAGCGGGGTCCGGCCCTCGGGGACCATGAGGGTCTTCGGGCGCACGACGTCGTCCTCCCCCACCTCGTACAGCTCGTGCGGGGAGACCAGCACGTAACCGCGCTCGTAGACCTGCCGGATGACGGCGTCGAACTCGTCCACCGTGACCATGAAGTCCAGGTAGCCGCGGGCCTTGTCGTCGCCGTCGAAGGCGCGCGCCGGGTCCACCACCAGGGAGTGGAAGAACAGGTGCGGAACCCGGGCCACGTCCGGCCAGGCCACCGGTTCGCCGGCGGGCGGCGGACCAGCGGGGGCGGCGGAGGTGGGCGCGGACGAGGTCGGCACGGACGACGACGCCGCGTCCTCCCCGTCCTGCCCGCAGGCGGCCAGCAGTCCCGATCCGAGCAGGGCGGAACCGGCCAGGAGCATCTGTCGACGGGTCGGCTGCGGCACGGGCGGGGGCATCGGGCACCTTTCTCTGGGGGCACCCATCATCCCAAGGCCGCCCGGCCCGAGACCACCCCTGCCGGGCGGGCGGGCGGAGGTGGGAACGGCGCGGCATGGGAGGCCGGCCAGCGGCGGGGCTCGATCCGCCGCAGACGGCACAGAGTGGTCACGCGGACGACCCGAGCTCGGCGCGGACCGTGTTCGACCGCTTCGTGTTCGGCAACCACATCCGCAGCTTCAGCGTCGACTGAGCCCCGGCTGGGAGGCACCTTCGACGCGCGCCGACGCACGCGCCCCTCGTGCCGTGCCGCATGCCACACTGGCGAGCGTGACCCGACGTCCGGATGCACCACCCCCGGCCGACCCGCGCGCGCGTGCGGCCCTGCGCGCCGTGCTCACGGTCCTGGCCGTGATGGCGGTGCTGTTCGCCGCCGTCGTGCTGACGCTGGCCTACGGGCCCGCCCGCTGAACCCGTCCTTCCCCGATCCAGGAGCAGTCATGTCCCCCGCGGACCCCACCGCCGACGTCGCGGCCGGGCCGGCCGGCCCCGCCGCGGTGGCCGAGGCCTTCGCGGCCGCCTGGAACGCCGCCGACGCCGACGCGCTCGCCGACCTGTTCGCCGAGGACGCGGACTTCGTGAACGTGGTGGGCGTGTGGTGGACGCGGCGTCGGCAGATCCGGGTGAACCACGCGCTCGGCTTCCGCTGGATGTTCCCGGCCTCCCGGCTCGTGCTCGGGCAGGTGCGCGTGCGCGAGCTCGGGGACGTGGCGGTGGTGCACGCGCCGTGGACCATGACGGGGCAGACCGCGCCCGACGGCGACGAGGCCGGCGAGCGCACCGGCGTCCTGCTGCTCGTGGTGCGCCGCACCGAGGCCGGGGCGTGGGAGGCGGTGGCCGGACAGAACACGGACTCCGTGCCCGAGGCGCAGACCCACCTGGCCGACGACGACGGGCTGGCCGCGGTGCACTACCACCCGTCGGCGTGGATCGATCCCGACGACGACCCCGACGGCCCGGAGGCCTGCTGAGCGGAGGCGGGCTCACTCCACCGTCAGCAGCCGCACCCAGTCGTCCTCGACGCGCTCCCCGCCGACCACGAACTGCCGCGCCCCGATCGTCGCGAAGCCAAGGCGCTCGTAGAACCGGTTGGCCCGTGTGTTCTGCGCGTTCGTGCCGAGCCACACGTGCCGGAACCCCAGCCGCCTCAGCCGCTCGACGCCGTCGTGCACGAGGGCCTCGGCCAGCCCGGTGCCGCGCCCCTCGGCGAGCACGTACAGCTTCGAGAGGTGGCCGGCCGGCACGTCGCCGAGCCGCTCCGTGACGGGTGCCTCGGGGGTCGCGGCGGTCTCGTACATGGCGTAGCCGAGCAGGGTCTCCGGGGCGTCGGCCGCGGCGCCCACGAGCACGATCCGCTCCGGGTCCGCGATCCACGCGGCCACGGCGGCCTCGCTCAGGTGCAACGCGATGTGCGCCTCCACCGCGGCACGCGGCAGCGAGGACGGGGAGGCGTCCGGGAAGGTGGCCGCGGCGATCGCGGCGATCGCGGGCGCGTCCTCGGGGCGGGCCGGACGGACGACGGCGGCGCGGGGTGCGGAAGTCATCTCCGCTCAGGCCTGCAGCGCGGGGTGCAGGTCCTTCATGCGGAACCGGCGCCGGCGCCGCACCACGAGCACGTCCAGGGCGAGCGCCGCCGCCCCGATGCCCATCAGCACGACCACCGGCACCCAGAAGCGCTGGTCCGGACCGCCGGAGATCGCGTTGCGGAACGCCTCGATGGAGTAGCTCATCGGCATGAACGGGTGCAGCGCCTGGAAGAAGCCGGGCAGCACCTCGGCCGGGTAGGTGCCGCCGGTGGAGGCCAGCTGCAGGACCAGCAGGACCAGCAGCAGCGCCGAACCGGGGGTGCCGAGCGCCGTCTGCACCAGGTGCGCGATGAGGGAGAACACCACGGCCACGAGCACCGTCAGGGCCACGGCCCGCACCGGGTGCACGGGGGCCAGGCCCAGCGGCAGCGTCGCGGCGAGCATGAGCAGGCCGCCGCCCACGGCCACGATGCCCACGGGCAGCCACGCGGCCAGCGCGATCGCCACCGGGTTGCGGCGCCCGGCCAGCAGCCGCCCGCTGATGGGCCGCATGATGTTGAACGCGGCGATGCCGAACACCCACAGGGCGATGGAGAAGAACATCGGCGCCATGCCGCGGCCGTAGACCTCCGCGGAGTTGTCCACCTGCATCACGGCCTCCACGGGCCGGGACATCACCAGGGCGGCCTCGTCCCGCTCGTCCTCGGTCAGGGCGGGGACGCGGTCGGCGCCGTCGGAGAGCCCGGAGGCGAGCTCGTGGGCGCCGTCGTCGAGGGTGCCGAGGCCGGCGCGCAGCTCCCCGGCGCCGTCCTGGAGCTGGGCCAGGCCGCCGTCGAGCTCGGTCGCGCCGGACTCCAGCTGCCCCGCACCGTCCTGCAGGGTCAGCGCCCCGTCGTGGAGCGCGGCGTTGCCCTCGGCGAGGGTGGTCGCCCCGTCCGTCAGCTCGCCGAGGCCGGACTGCAGCTCCCCGGCGCCGTCCTGGAGCTGGGCCAGGCCGCCGTCGAGCTCGGTCGCGCCGGAGCCCAGCTGCTCGAGGCCGTCCGCGAACTTCCCGGCGCCGTCGGCGAGGGAGTCGGCCCCGTCCTTCGCCTCACCGATCCCGCCCTGCAGCTTCTCGGCGCCCGCGGCCACGGCGTGGGCGCCGTCGTTGAGGTCCGTCAGATCCGCCTTGGCGGAGGCGGCGACGTCGTCCTCGACGAAGCCCTGGACGCGCTCGTTGGCGGCCGCGGAGGTCGCGGCGGCCTCCTCGGCGCGGCCGGCGACGGCGGTCACCCGCTCGTCCGCGCCGGTGAGCGCCTCCTGGAGCGCGGCGTACTGCTCGGACTCGGCGAGCGTCGGGTCCTCTTCGGCGAGCGCGGCCAGGGCGGTCTGCGCGTCGGCGATGCGGGCGCCCGCGCCGTCCTCGGCCGTGCCGGCCACCTCGGCGACCCGCTGGACGTCCTCGTCCACCGCGGCGACGTCGGCGGCCACCGCGTCCTGGCGCTCGATCACCTGGTCCAGGCCGGGGACCACCGTGTCGTAGAGCTGCTGGGTGCCGTCGGCCACCTGCGTGGCGCCGTCGGTGAGCTCGGCCGATCCGGTCTGCAGCTGGGCCAGCCCGTCGGAGAGGTCCGTGGCGCCCTGACGCAGGGCGGGGGCGTTCTCGGCGAGCTGCCCGGCGCCGTCGGCGAGGGCCTGGGAGCCCTCGCGCGCCTGGTCGAGCCCGTCGGCCAGGCGCCCGGCCCCGTCCTGCGCGGACGCGGCGCCCTCGGCGAGTCGCTGGGCGCCGTCGTCGGCCTGGGCGGCGCCGTCCGCGAGGTCACCCGCACCCGTGGCGAGCTGGCCCGCGCCCTCGGCCAGCTTGCCCGAGCCGTCGTGGGCCTGGACGATCCCGTCCTCCAGCCGGCTCGCGCCGTCCTCCGCGGAGGCCGTGCCGTCGGCCAGCTGCGCGGCGCCGTCGGCGGCGTCCACCATGCCCGACCGCAGCTCGCCGAGGCTGGAGAAGACGGCCTCGAAGTACGCCTCGATCGCGGACCGGTTCACGGCGGCCTCGACCTTGGCCTGGCTCGCGTTCGTGACGGAGCCGATCACGAAGCCGTTGGCGTCGTCTCGGCGCAGGGTGATCTGCGCCTGCTGCGGTGTCCCGCCGCCCTCGGGGCTGACGAGGTCACGGCTGAGCTCGGCGGGGATCTCCAGGACGAGGTAGTACCGGCCCTCCCGCAGTCCCTCCTCGGCCTCCTCGCGCGTGGTCTCGCGCCAGTCGAAGGCGCGGTCGTCCTTGAGGCGTTCGGTCATGTCCGCGCCGGTGCGCAGCGTGGTGTCGCCGCGCTGGACGGGCTCGTCCTCGTTGACGATCGCCACCGGCAGCCGGTCCATGGCCCCGTAGGGGTCCCAGTTCGCGGACAGGTACAGGGCGCCGTAGATGGCGGGGACGAGGAAGATGAACAGCAGGGCGAGCAGGGGCAGGCCACGGCGGAAGCGTCGCAGCTCGTAGCGGAACAGCATCAGTTCTCCCGGACGGGGGGCAGGGTGAGGACGACGGCGTCGCGCGGCACGGGCGCGGAGGCCACGGCGCTCACCGCGAACGGGTGGCCGTGGTCCTTGAGGACGTCCAGGGCCGCGTGGAGCGCGACCAGCTCATCGATGGTCAGGGTGGCGTCCACGTCGTCGAAGGTGACGAGGCGGGCCGGGCGCAGGCAGGCGACGACGGCGGCCAGCAGCGCGCGCTCGGGTGCAGGCAGCTCCCCGACGACGGCCTCCGGCGCCACGCTCAGCCTCACCGCGTCCGCGAGGAGGGCGAAGCGCGCGCGGCCGGCGCGGCGGCGCACGCCGTCGGCGAGGCAGCGCTCGTCCACGACCTCGGCCGCGGTCAGCGCCGGCTCGAGCTCCACCACGTCGGTGGTGTGGGCGACGGCGGTGCGGGCGCGGAGGGCGTGCGGGTGGCGCGCGGCGTCGATCGGGGGCCGGTACGCGCGGGCGGCGGGCCGCTCCGGCCCGTCCAGGGCGACGTCCACGGGGCCGCCGGTGAGCACGAGCTCGCCCCGCACGCCCTGCAGGCGCCCCGTGAGGGCGAGCAGCAGGGCCGAGCGGCCCGAGCCCTGGGTTCCGAGCACGGCCAGGTGGGTCTGCGGGGGCAGCACGAGGTCGAGGGGGCCGAACACCGGCCCGCGACCGCCGCGCAGGGTCAGACCGCGCGCCACGAGGGTGGCGGGCGGGAGGTCGTCGAGGTGCGCCGGGA
>NZ_JABFAZ010000020.1:15478-24297 GCF_017168505.1 Micrococcus sp. KRD077
GGCTCGAGGACTCCGAGCTGACCATGCACGAGGGGCGGATCGTGGCGGACGAGCACCTGGCGGCGGCGCCGGGCGTGTGGGTGGCCGGGGACGTGGCCCGCGCCCACCACGCCGTGGCCGGCCGGCCGATCCCCGTGGAGCACTGGGGCGACGCCCTCGGCATGGGCGAGGTCGCCGGGCACAACGCGGCCCGCACCGAGGTCGGCGTGCCGGGCGGCGCCGGCCAGGCCTCCGTGCTGGCCCACGCGGCGACGGCGGACCCGGAGTCCCTGCGGCGGTGGGAGGCCGTGCCCGGGTTCTGGAGCACCATCGGCGAGCACACGCTCAAGCACGCCGCGTGGGGCGACGGCCACGAGCAGGCCCGCATGGTGGAGCGCACCGGCGGGTTCACTCTCTGGTACACGGACGCGCAGGACCGCGTGGTGGGCGTGCTGACCTACAACGCGGACGAGGACTACGAGCGCGGGCGGGAGCTGGTGGCGGGCCGGGATGCCGTGGGCGAAGGCCGGGGCCGTCCCGACCCTGCATGACAGACTGAGGGGATGACCACCCCGACCCCCGGCGCCGGCTCCCCGGGCAGCGGTGTGGCCGGGGGCGTGCTGGCCGCAGTGGGGGCGCTGGCCCTGATCGCGACCGTCCTGGCGCTGGTCCTCGCGTTCGGTCCGGCCGGCCGGGACGACGCCGGCGCGGGCGCCGAGCGGCGGCGCTGGAACGGCGGCTTCACCCCCGCCCCGCCCACGGTGAACACGCAGGGGTACGCCGAGCCCGTGCAGGGCCGCGTGACCTCCCGCTTCGGGCCCCGCCCCAACCCGTTCGGCGAGGGCGTGGTGCCCTCGGGGGTGTCCGAGGAGGCCCTGACCCGCCACGACGGCGTGGACCTCGGCGGGGTGCCGGAGGGCACGCCCTTCCACTCGGTGTCCGACGGCCGAGTCCTATTCGTGGAGGCCGGCGGGGACGCGGGCGGCAACCTGCTCGCCGTGGACGCCGGGGACGGCCACGTGTGGCGCTACCTGCACGCCGCCCCGGACTCCACCGTGGTGGACGCGGGCCAGCGCGTCTCCGCCGGGGACCACCTGGCCGGCGTCGGGCAGACCGGCGCCGCCACCGGCGTGCACCTGCACCTGGAGCTGCGCGTGGACGGCGAGCCGGTGGACCCGGAGGCCTACCTGGCCGAGCGGGGCGTGGAGCTCGGCGGCTCCTACCCGGAGCGGCGCCGCGGCCTCAGCCGGTGACCGGGCCGCCGCCGTCGTCCACGGACCCGGCCCAGCGGACCTCCCCGTCCACGACCTCGTCCGTCGGCGCCAGGCCGATCGCCTGGGCGACCCGCTGGGAGGCCGTGTGCTCGGGGTGGACATCCGCCACGAGGCGCCGCACCCCCCGGTCCCGCAGCTCGCCCTTGAGGAGGCCGGCGGCCTCCTTCGCCAGCCCGCGGCCCTGCCACGGCGTGCCGATCAGCCAGGCGATCTGCGTGGGTCCCCCGTCCACGGGGATGGTGGCCTGGACGTAGCCGACCGGCCGGCCCTCCGGCTCCAGCACCACGATCCAGTTGGCCCAGTCCTCCGCGCCGTCCTCGGAGCGACCGCGCGTGAAGATGGCGTACCGCTGCCGCAGCTCCTCCTCGCCCGGCGGCGTCCCGCCGGTGTACGTGTACAGGTCCGGGTCGGCGAGGACCGCGACCATGGCCTCGGAGTCGTCCACCCGCAGCGGGCGCAGGGAGAGGGAATGTGTCATGGGCACAGTGGACCAGCCTGCACGCGCGCGGGCAAGGGGCGCGGCGTCGTCGCGTGCGGGCGGTGGGAGGGCGGCGTGGTGCCGCCGCTAGCCTGAGGGCATGCTCCCCGCCCCCACCGCGCGTCTGCGCTTCCGCGAGATGACCGACGCCGACCTGGACGTCATGGCGGACCTGCTCGGCGACCCCGCCGTCATGCGCTTCTACCCCGCCCCGCGCACGCGCGCGGGGGCCGCCGCGTGGATCGCGGGGAACCGCCGCCGGTACGCGCAGGACGGGCACGGCCTGTGGATCGTCGAGACCCACGACGACGACGGGCCCGGCGTCGTCGGGGACTGCGGCCTCACCTGGCAGGAGGTGAATGGGCGGCGACGCCTCGAGGTGGGCTACCACGTGCGCTCGGACCTCTGGGGGCGCGGCTACGCCACCGAGGCGGCCGCCGCCTGCCGGGACCTGGCCCGCGACGGGCTGGGCCACCACGAGCTCGTGGCCGTCATCCACCCCGAGAACACCGCCTCGCGCCGGGTGGCCGAGCACATCGGCATGACCGTGGTGGACGAGGACCGCACCGGCGCGCGCGAGGCGTGCGCGGCGCTGGGGATCGACTCCCGCACCGTCCTGGGGATGAGCCTCTAGCCGCCGACGGTCAGACTCCCCGGCTCACTTGGCGTGGCGGGCGAGCAGCTCCCGTGCGGTGTCCAGGCCAGCGGACTCGACGTCGTACGAGCCGGTGGCCTCGTGGTGGGCCTCCACCGCGTCCGTGATCCGGTAGTGGTCCGGGTTGCCGGGCGGGTCCGAGGTCTCCAGCACGTGGATCAGGTAGGTCTCGCCGGCGGCCATCGTCTGGCGGTCGTCGCGCTCATGGGGGGTCATGACGTCCTCTCGGGTCGACGCCCGACGGGACCTGCCCGACGGTGCGTGCGCACCAGGATGGCCCATGGGCGGCACCGGGGCCCAGGGCTGCCCGCCCGCGGGCGGGGCCGGGTCAGTGGGCGGATTAGACCTCGACGTAAGAGCGGACGACGCTCCGCAGCGCCTCGGCGGATTCGTAGATGTCCTCCAAGTTCTCGAGGCCGACCCGCGTCCTGTTCTTTTCCGCATCGAACAGCATCAGATACTTCATCTTCCCGTCGAAGTGGAGGCGCGCGACCGGCTTCCGATTGTTGTCGTCCAGGATGACGCTGCAATAGGAGGCCGCGTCGCGCATGTAGACCCGATTCATCGGCACGATCCCGGCGAGGATCGCCTTGATGATCCGGAAACCCTCGATCTCCTCCTCCGTTGTCACCACGCCCGGCTTGAGCTGGGCCTCCTGGCCGTTCTCCTCGTTGGACGGGACTGTCTGATCACCCGTGTCCACGGGCCCAGCGGGAGCCGCCGGCACCGGAGAGACCTGGTCGCCCAGGGCCGTCTTCAGCCGCGCGTTGACACGATCGTTGATGTACTGGCGCGCGGCCTCTTCAGTGAGTCGGGTGAAGGTCTCCACCGCCTTGGCATTCATGTACCCCGAGTACACGCGCTTGGCGAGGACCTTCACCAGCTCGTCGCTCGGCGCAGCCATCTCGGCGGAGATCTCGCGCTTGATGGCCGACACGTACTTCAGCTCCTCGGCCGCGGCGATGACAGAGTCGAGATCGAAGGACCCCTTCGCCAGCTGCTCGAGCTTCGGCACGGTGACCGGATCGATGTCCAGAAGATCGAGGACCAGGAAGGGACGCTCGTCGAGGATGTTGGCCTTGTCGAGGTCCGTGTAGAAGTTCCACACCCGCCCGTTTGTGAGGACGCCGATCCGCGCCTCACTGGTGTGGAAGTAGCGCACCAGCTGGCTCGCGTGCGCCAGGGACAGCTCCGAGCCGATCTTCTTGGCCTCCACGAGGATGTTGACCTTCCCCTCCCGCATGATGGCGTAGTCGATCTTCTCCCCCTTCTTCAGGCCCAGGTCCGCGACGAACTCCGGGACGACTTCCTGGGGATCGAACACGTCATAGCCCAGCACCTGCGAGATGAACGGCATGACCAGCGCGTTCTTCGTCGCCTCTTCCGTGTCCAGGGAGCTTGCGTAGTCGCGGGCTCGCCGAGCCACTTGCGCAAGCTTGTCCTCGAATTCAGTCATGCCGTTTCACCCATCCGTGAGTAGGAGCCGGACAACCGGGAATCCGGCATCCTCGCCCGTCAGCCCGTGACGGCCGACCCTAGCTGCGTCGAAATATAACCCAGCTCACAGACGCGCTACGGAGGGGCGCCCGAGTGTCGAACCGTGGCACCGCCCGGAACGCGACGCCGGAGCCGCCCTGTCCGGCGACGCCCGGGCGCACGTTGTGTGCACGACTCGCCGTGTCGCTGAACGGCATGCGGCGAGTCCTGCGCACAACGGGGCTGCCGGGCCACGGGGGCTGCCGGGCCTGCACCCTCGCCGCCCCGGTCCGCCTCAGGCCGCCGGGCGCACGCCCTCCCGGCGCGCCCGCAGCGCGATCTCGAGGTCGAACCGTGCGTCGGGATCCTCCAGGGCGGCCCCGAACAGCTCGCGCAGCCGCCCCACCCGGTACCCCACGGTCTGCGGGTGCACGCTGAGCTCGGCCGCGATCCGCGCGCGCTGCCCCCAGTGCGTGAGCCAGCACAGCAGGGTCTGCTCCAGCACCGCGCGCTTGGCCTCGCTCACCTCCTGCAGCGGGGCCAGCACCCGCTCCGCCAGCTCCTCCACGACGCGCGGCTCCGCTCCCAGCACCACGCGGGCCAGGTGGTCCTCGGCCAGGATCGGCATGCCCGCGTCCTCGGCCCCGGCGTCCAGCTCGGCCGCCTCACCGACGGCGGCCCCGGCCCGAGACCTGCGGACGGCCGCCTCCTGCAGGGCCAGCGTGCGGGCCACCCGGTAGGAGTGGGACACCAGGGGCCAGTCCACGGTCGGCCCGACGACGGCGGCCGTCCCCGCCAGCAGCCGCAGCATGCGCGCCCGGTGCTCCCGCGCGGGCAGCGCGTCGATCACCGCGAGCACCTCCGTGTCCCGCTCCAGCACGAGGCCCGCCCGGCCGAGTCGCTCGCGCACGGCCCGGCCCGCGTCGGCGGGCAGCACCACCACGGCCAGCCGGGACGGCAGCCGCCAGTCCGCGAGCGCGGCCAGCCGCTGCACCTCCTTCTCCTCGGACCCGCCGCCGATCAGCGCGGCGGCCAGGGCGGCGCGGTGCAGCTCCTGCACGCCGGCCTGGGCGGACTGCGCCTCCGCGTAGGCCTGGGCGCTCACGGAGGAGAGCTCGTCGATGTACGCCCAGATGGACTCGCCGAGGTCGATCACCACGGACAGGTCCATCCCGAGGCGCGCGCACTCCGCGGACATCTCGCGGAACACGATCCGGGCCGAGGCGCGGTAGGCGCCGAGCAGCGCGTCCATGGAGCGGCCTTCCCGGAACTCGCCCGCCCCCAGGTTGGCCATGAGCGCACGGGACTCGCTGCTCAGGGCCGGCAGGTCCGTGCCGGGCAGACGCATGAGCTGCTCGAAGGCCGTCTCCACGCCCAGCGTGATGTTCTTCCCGTACCGACCGTCGCGGGCCTTCGCGTAGGCCGGGATCTCGTCCGGGACGGTCTGGATCATGCGCAGGAGGATGCCGGGCAGCACGGGGGCGAGCTTCTCCGGCAGGTCGGCGGGCAGGGACTGCCACGGCGGCCGCCAGGCGGTGTCCTCGCTCCCGCGCTCGGGGACGGGGTCCGACGACGGGACGGACGGGGCGGGATCGTTCATCCTTGTCTCCTCACGATGAAGAATCACCTTTGATCGTACGCACCGGACGAAGCATCACTGCGCGACGTTCCATACGCTGGAGCGTATGGCTGGACCGACTCTGCTCTCGCGCCTCGCGACGACGCTCCTGCATCCGCTCACGCCGCAGGACGTCCTCGGCCTGCTCGACCCCGTGCACTCCTCCCGCCAGCTGCGCGGGGTGGTCACCTCCGTCACCCGCGCGACGCCCGGCGCCGCCACCATCGCGTTCCGTCCCGGACCGGGTTGGCGGGCCCACGACGCCGGCCAGTGGGCACGCGTCGGCGTCGACGTGGACGGGGTGCGGCAGTGGCGCTCCTACTCGCTCTCCGCGCCCGCGGGCGCGGACCCGGAGATCACGGTGTCCGACATCGGCCTCGTCTCCGGCACGCTCGTGCGCCACACGAAGCCCGGCGACATCCTCTTCCTCGACATCCCCGAGGGCGACTTCACCCTGCCGGACGAGCCGCGCCCGCTGCTCATGCTCACCGCCGGCTCGGGCCTGACCCCGGTGATGTCCATGATCCGCACGCTCGTGCCCGCGCGTCGGGATGCCGACGTCGTGCTCATCCACTCCTCCCGCACCCCCGAGGACGCCCTGTTCCGCGAGGAGCTGGCCGAGCTGGCCGACCAGTTCCCGGGCCTGCGCGTGGTGCACCACCACACCGCGGAGGCCGGACGCCTCGACCTCTCCTCCCCCGCACAGCTCGAGGGCCTCTGCCCGGACTGGCGCGAGCGCGCCGCATACGCGTGCGGGCCGGCCGGGTTCCTCGACGACGCCGAGGCCCTGTGGCGGCGCGAGGCGGCCACGGACCTCACCATCGAGCGGTTCCAGGCCGACTTCGCCCCGGGCGTGGCGGGGGCCGGCGGCCGCGTGGTGTTCGAGCACGCCGACCTCGAGGTGGACGCCCCCGGCGACGTGCCGCTGCTCGTGGTGGCCGAGGACGCCGGCATCGCCGCGCCCTCCGGCTGCCGCATGGGCATCTGCCACGCATGCCTCACGCCGCTGCGCTCGGGCCAGGTCACGGACCTGCGGACCGGGCAGGTGCACGGCGAGCCCGGCGAACTGATCCAGACCTGCGTGAGCGCCGCCGTCGGCCCGCTGAGCCTCGACCTCTGAACCTGACACCCGGCCGCGACCCGGGCCTCCCGACCATCCCCCGCCTCCGCCCCGGACGATCTGGCCCTGGCCATCCCCGGCACCACCGTGCGCGGCCGCGCCGCCCGGGTCCTGCCGCAGGACCGCCCCGACACCACGAGCTGGGCTCCGCACACCCCCGAGTCCCGTGCCGCCACGTCCCGCCCCACCACCGCGACCGCGACGCCGGGACTGCCGGGCGTCGTCGGGAGCCCGGCGGTGCGCCCGCCCGGCGCCGCCCACCTGACGGACGCGCAGGTGGCCGAGCTGGGCCGCGAGCTGGACGCGATCCGCGACGACGTGCTCGCCCGCCGCGGCGCCTCCGATGCGGCCTACATCCGCCGCGTCATCCGCTGGCAGCGCCGGCTCGAGCTCGGCGGCCGCGCCCTCCTGCTCAACGCACGCCACCCCGCCGCGTTCGTGGCGGGAACAGCCATGCTCACGGTCGCGAAGATCGTGGAGAACATGGAGATCGGGCACAACGTGCTCCACGGCCAGTGGGACTGGATGCGCGACCCGGACATCCACTCCACCACGTGGGAGTGGGACTTCGTGACGCCGTCGCGGGCCTGGCAGAACACCCACAACGACCTGCACCACCGCTGGACCAACGTGGTGGGCAAGGACCGCGACGTGGGCTACAACGTCCTGCGCATGGACGAGTCCGAGCCGTGGCGGCCCCGCCACCTGCTCAACCCCGTGATCAATGCGGGGCTGGCGCCGATCTTCGAGTGGGGCATCGCGCTCTACGACCTCGAGCTGGACCGGGTGCGCACCGGCGAGAAGTCCCGCGAGGAGCTGATGACGGATCTGCGCTCCGTGGGCGTCAAGGCCGCACGGCAGTTCGCGAAGGACTACGTGGCCACGCCGGCGGTCGCCGAGGTGCTGACGGGCTCGGGCAAGGCTGCGCTCGTGGGCACGCTGCTGGCCAACGGCCTGCGCAACATCTGGGCGCACGCGGTCATCTTCTGCGGGCACTTCCCGGAGGGTGCGGAGACGTTCTCCGAGGAGATGGTGGACGGCGAGACCCGCGGCGACTGGTACGTGCGGCAGATGATCGGCTCCGCGAACATCTCCGGCTCGAAGCTGATGCACTTCATGACCGGCAACCTCTCCCACCAGGTGGAGCACCACCTGTTCCCGGACCTGCCGTCCAGCCGGTACGCCGAGGTGGCGCCCAAGGTCCGCGAGATCTGCGCCCGCTACGGCCTGCCGTACACGACCGGCCCGCTGCTGCGGCAGGTGGGCTCCGCGTGGAAGAAGGTGTTCCGGCTGGCGCTGCCGTGAAGCGGCGCGCGACGTGGCAGACCACGCCGGCACCGCCCCGCGCCCGGGCCAGATCTTCTGCGGATCTGACCCCTCTGGCCGCCGATTCGGCCGTCAGAAGGGCCAGAACCGCAACGGATTCCCCTCGGCCGGGTGAGCGGCCGGCTCAGCCCTGACGCTCGGCGAGGTCCGCGAGCCGGTCGATCGACGCGCGGAGCTGCTCTTCTCCGGTCCGCAGCGCCTTCTGGATGCGCTTCGGGTCGGTCAGGGCGGTCCAGTCGTAGGTGTGGGTGACGCGGCAGCCGCCCTCGTCGTCGCCGTCGACCTCCCACCGCCAGAGCTGACCGAACGGCTCCCCGCCGACCTCGGAGGGCTTCCAGGCGATACGGCGGCCCTCCTCGAACTCGACCACGTGGTTCGCGCGGTCCACGCCCTTCTGCAGGGTCATGACGAACACGTCCCCGACGGCGGTCACCCGCTGCCCGGGGGCGGCCTCGGCCAGGTTGTCGTTGCCGTCCCACTCGGGCTGGCGGGCCGGGTCCGCGATCAGCTCGAAGACGACGCCGGCCGGCGCGTCGACGTGACGGGTCGCGGACACGACGCGGTCCTCGGGGGCGGGCAGGGCGGTCTCGTCGATGTGCTCCATGGGGAGAGCGTAGACCCCGGTGCGCGCCCACCGAGAGCGCCGGCGGGGCTCGCGCCGGGGGCGGCCCGACCTCAGATCAGGCCCAGCGCGGTGAGCTTGGCCGCGGTCTCCTCGTTGGTCGGCTCCACCTGGTGGTCGCCGTCGGGGAACACGACCACGGGGATGTCCTTCTGGCGCCGGGTGCGCAGGCAGTCGCGGCACCAGTCGGCGCCGTCGACGGTGAGGACGTTCTGACTCATCCGTCCAGCGTACTGAGGGGTGGGATGCTGGGGGCATGCCCGCCCAGCCC
>NZ_JABFAZ010000020.1:24397-43089 GCF_017168505.1 Micrococcus sp. KRD077
GTGCCCCGCCGCACCGCGCCCCACGCCTCCGCCCTCGGCGGACGGCGGGGACACGGCTGGCACTCATGTTGAAGGAGTGCCAAAACCCGGAGTAGAATCGGGGCTGGCACTCGGGGGTACCGGGTGCCAATGCCCGAGGTGGACCGTCCGGCACCGCGACGACGGAGGGTCTGACGCCCGTGGCGCACCCGCAGACCACAGCATCAGCGGACCGGCGAGCCCGCCGGAGCCGCACGTCGACGAAGAAGGAGTGTGCAGCATGTCTGTCTCCATCAAGCCCCTCGAGGATCGCATCGTTGTCCGCCCCCTGGAGGCCGAGCAGACCACCGCGTCGGGCCTCGTGATCCCGGACACCGCCAAGGAGAAGCCGCAGGAGGGCCAGGTCGTGGCCGTGGGCCCGGGCCGGGTCGCCGAGAACGGCAACCGCGTGCCGGTCGACGTCGCCGAGGGTGACGTGGTGCTGTACTCCAAGTACGGCGGCACCGAGGTCAAGGTCGGCGGCGAGGAGTACCTGGTGCTCTCCGCCCGCGACGTGCTGGCCGTCGTCGCCAAGTGACCCCGCCGCGATGGGCCCGGTGAGCGGCGCGCACCGCACCGGTGCGCGCGCCCCGGGCCCCTCGCGTCCCCGCACCCCCTGACTCCCTGAACGAAAGGAGCGTCCGTCATGGCCAAGCAGCTGGCTTTCAACGACGACGCACGCCGCGCCCTCCAGGCCGGCATCGACAAGCTCGCCGACACCGTCAAGGTCACCCTCGGCCCCAAGGGCCGCAATGTGGTGCTCGACAAGGCGTGGGGCGCACCCACCATCACCAACGACGGCGTCACGATCGCCCGTGAGGTGGAGCTGGAGGACCCGTACGAGAACATGGGCGCCCAGCTCGCCAAGGAGGTCGCCACCAAGACCAACGACATCGCAGGCGACGGCACCACCACCGCCACCGTCCTGGCCCAGGCGCTCGTGAACGAGGGCATGCGCCAGGTCGCCGCCGGCGCCGCGCCGGGCGAGGTCAAGAGGGGCATCGAGGTGGCCGTGGCCGCCGTCGAGCAGCGCCTGCAGGAGAACGCCCGCCCGGTCGAGGGCAAGGAGGTGGCCCACGTGGCCGCCATCTCGGCCCAGAACGACGAGGTCGGCGAGCTGCTGGCCCGCGCGTTCGACACGGTCGGCACCGACGGCGTCATCACCATCGAGGAGTCCTCCACGACCTCCACCGAGCTGGACGTCACCGAGGGCATGCAGTTCGACAAGGGCTTCCTGTCCCCGTACATGGTCACCGACGCCGAGCGTCAGGAGGCCGTGCTCGAGGACGCCTACGTCCTGATCAACTCGGGCAAGATCTCCAACGTGCAGGAGCTGCTGCCCCTGCTGGAGAAGGTCGTGCAGGCCAACAAGCCGCTGTTCGTGATCGCCGAGGACATCGAGGGCGAGGCCCTGTCCACCCTCGTGGTCAACAAGATCCGCGGCACCCTGAACGTCGTGGCCGTCAAGGCTCCGGGCTTCGGCGACCGCCGCAAGGCCATGATGCAGGACATCGCGATCCTCACCGGCGCCCAGGTCGTCTCCCCGGACCTCGGCATGAAGCTCGAGCAGGCCGACCTGGACGTGCTCGGCTCCGCCCGCCGCATCACCGTCACCAAGGACGAGACCACCATCGTCGACGGCGGCGGTGCGCCCGAGGACGTCGAGGCCCGGATCGCCCAGATCAAGGCCGAGGCCGCCGCGACCGACTCCGACTGGGACCGCGAGAAGCTCCAGGAGCGTCTCGCCAAGCTCTCCGGCGGCATCGGCGTGATCCGCGTGGGCGCCGCCACCGAGGTGGAGCTCAAGGAGCGCAAGCACCGCATCGAGGACGCCGTGTCCTCGACCCGCGCCGCCCTCGAGGAGGGCATCGTGGCTGGCGGCGGCACCGCGCTCATCAACGCGCTGACCGTGCTCGACACCGACGCCGACGTCCAGGCCCTGACCGGTGACGCCGCCGTGGGCGTGGACATCGTCCGCAAGGCCCTGAAGCAGCCGCTGCGCTGGATCGCCCAGAACGCGGGCGAGGACGGCTACGTGGTGGTCTCCAAGGTCGCCGAGCTGGAGCCGAACCACGGCTTCAACGCGAAGACCGGCGTCTACGGCGACCTGATCGCCGACGGCGTGATCGACCCGGTCAAGGTGACGCGCTCCGCGCTGGCCAACGCCACCTCCATCGCGGCCCTCGTGCTGACCACCGAGACCCTCGTGGCGGACAAGCCCGCCGACGAGGACGAGGCCGGCCACCAGCACTGACCCCTGAGTCGGCCCTGACACGGCCGGCTGTCGACGACGGCCCCTCACCCGCCCGGGTGAGGGGCCGTCGTCGTCCGGGCGGGAGACGCCGGCCGTCCGGGGTGCCCTCTAGGGTGTGCCCATGGACACACCCACGCCGCCCCATCCCACCGGGTCCCACACGACCCGGACCCCGGCCCGGCCACGGCTGCGCCGCTTCGTCCGCGAGTTCTCCTATCCGCACGGCATCCACCCGGCCCTCGTGCCGGGCGTGTCCGTGGAGGACCGCCGGGTGCGCTACGGCGTGGACCGGGCGATCCTCACCGTCGTCGGCCTGCTGGTGGTCGGCTTCGTGGTGTGGGGCGTGCTGCAGCCGGACGCCGTCCTGGCCGTCTCGAGCGCGGCCCTCGACTGGGTGATGCTCCACGCCGGCTGGCTGTTCGCCCTGCTGGCCATCGGGATGGTGTGGTGTTCCTGCTGGCCCTGGCGTTCTCCCGGTACGGCGAGATCCCGCTGGGCCTGGACGGGGAGAAGCCGGAGTACTCCACGGCGAGCTGGTCGGCCATGCTCTTCGCGGCCGGCATCGGCATCGGCATCATCTTCTTCGGCCCGTACGAGCCGCTGACCTACTACCTGGCCCCGCGCCCGGGGGCGTATGAGGCGGGGAGCGAGGAGGCGGTGACGGGCGCGCTGGCCCAGGCCGCGCTGCACTGGGGCGTGAACGCGTGGGCGATCTGCGCGATCGTCGGCCTGTCGGTCGGCTACGTGTCCTACCGCCGGGGTCGGGTGCCGCTGATGAGCTCGATCATCGCGCCGCTGTTCGGCGACTCCCAGCGCAGCGACTCGGTCGGCGCGCGCCTGATCGACGGGCTCGCGATCATCGCCACCCTGTTCGGCACGGCGGCCTCGCTGGGCATCGGCGCCCTGCAGATCGGCCGCGGCGTGCAGATCGTCTCGGGCTGGTCCGCGCCGGGGAACACGGTGGCGCTGGGGATCATCGTGGTGCTCACGATCGGCACCATCTTCTCGGCGGTGTCCGGTGTGGCCCGCGGCATCCGGTGGCTGTCCAACATCAACATGCTGCTCGCCCTCGGCCTGGCGCTGTTCTTCTTCGTCGTCGGCCCGACGGCGTTCCTGCTGAACATCGTGCCCGGCGTCCTGATGGACTACGTCTCCTCCGCCCCGGACGCCCTCGGCGCCTCGATGGCCGAGGGGGAGGACATGCAGGAGTTCCTCTCCAGCTGGACGATCTTCTACTGGGCGTGGTGGGTCAGCTGGGCCCCGTTCGTGGGCGTGTTCATGGCGAAGATCTCGAAGGGCCGGACCATCCGCCAGTACGTCCTCGGCGCCCTGTTCATCCCGGCCGCGGTGATCGTCGGCGCGTTCACGATCATCGGCGGCACCACCATCTGGCTGCAGCGGACGCAGGGCTCCGTGGCGCCGGACGGCACGGCCGCGTCGCTGCCCGCGCCGGCGGAGATCTTCTGGGTGGTCCTGGACCAGCTGCCCGGCGGCGGGCTGGTGGCCCCGGTCGTGATCGTCATGCTGGCGGTCTTCTTCATCACGACGGCGGACTCCGCCTCGATCGTGAACTCGCAGCTCTCGCAGCGCGGCGCCCCGGCCCCGCGCCGCACGATCACGGTGTTCTGGGCACTGTGCATGGCGGGCATCGCCGTCGTGATGCTGCTGACCGGCGGCGACACCGCGCTCACCGGCCTGCAGAACCTCATCACCATCACGGCGCTGCCGTTCACCGTGGTGCTCATCCTCATGGCGGTCGCGCTCCAGCGCGAACTGGCCAACGACCCTTTCGCGATCCGTGACCGGTACCAGCGGGCCGCCGTCGAGAAGGCGACGGTGCGGGGCCTGGTGGAGTACGGGGACGACTTCGCGTTCACGGTGGAGCGCACCCCGCCGGGCAGCTGGTACGCGGCCGGCGAGGGGTTCGACTCCACCGCCGCGGAGATCACCGACTGGTACCGCCGCACGGACGAGGACGGGAACCCCGTGGACGACGACTACGTGCTGGGCGAGTACCTGGACGAGGGGGACGGGGGCGACGCGGACGGGCCCGCCGGAGTGGGCCCGTCCGATCGGTGACTCAGGCGCGCGGCTCCGGGGTGCCGACGAGCTCGGCGCGGGAGTCGGCGGTCGCGTGGGCGCGGGCTTCGACGATCTCCTCCTCGTCCTCGCCGAAGATGTCGCCGCGCGGGGCGTCGTAGCGGTCCCGGTCGAGGATGCCCTCCTGGGAGGCCACGAGGGCGGGGATGAGGGCCTGGCCGGTCACGTTGAGGGCGGTGCGGCCCATGTCCACGATCGGGTCGACGGCCAGGAGCAGGGCCATGCCCTCGAGGGGCAGCCCGGCGGTGGACAGCGTGAGCGTGAGCATCACGGTGGCGCCGGTGGTGCCGGCGGTCGCGGCCGAGCCCAGCACGGACACGAGCGCCACGAGGGCGTACTGGCTCAGGCTCATGTCGATCCCGTAGAACTGGGCGATGAACACCGCGGCCACGGCCGGGTAGATCGCGGCGCAGCCGTCCATCTTGGTGGTGGCGCCCAGCGGGACGGCGAAGGAGGCGTAGCCGGTGGGCACGCCGAAGTTGCGCTCGGCCACCCGCTGGGTGACGGGCAGCGTGCCGAGGGAGGAGCGGGAGACGAAGCCGAGCTGGAACGCCGGCCACACGCCGGTGAAGAACTGCTTGACGGAGAGTCCGTGCAGGCGCGCCAGCAGCGGGTACACCACGAGCATCACGAGGGCCAGGCCCACGTAGATCGCCACCACGAACTTGGCCAGCGTGCCCATCGTGGACCAGCCGTAGGAAGCCACGGCGTTGCCCAGCAGGCCGATGGTGCCGATCGGGGCCAGGCGGATGATCCACCACAGCAGCTTCTGGATGATCGCGAGCACCGAGCGGGAGAACGTGAGGAACGGGGCGGCCTTCTCGCCGACCTTGAGCGCGGCCACGCCCACGACGATCGCGATCACGAGGATCTGCAGCACGTTGAACGTGGGGGAGGAGGCGAGCGCGCCGTCCTCGCCCGCCGTCGTCTTGACGGTCAGGCCGAGGAAGTTCGCCGGCACCAGGGAGGTCAGGAAGTCGAGCCAGCCGACGTCCTTGGCCTGGTAGGACGCCGGCGCGGTCTGGCCGGTGCCCACGCCCGGCTGCAGCGCGACGCCGACGGCGAGGCCGATGAGCACCGCGATCAGGCTCGTGATGGCGAACCACAGCAGGGTCTTGGCGGCCAGGCGGGCCGCGTTGGTCACCTGGGCCAGGTTGGCGATGGAGGCGACGACGGCGAAGAAGACCAGCGGGACGACCGTGGCCTTCAGCAGGCTGATGTAGATGCTGCCGACGGTGGCCAGCGTCTCGCCGAGCCAGGTCGGGTGCTCGGAGGTGTGCCCCGTGGCGCGGGCGATCAGGCCCAGGACGAGGCCGAGGACGAGGGCGGCGGCGATCTGCCAGCCGAAGTTCGACGTCCAGGCGGGGAGCCGGCGTCGGGGCGCCGGTGCGGGGGAGGACTGTGCGGTGCTCATCCGGGGAGATTAGGCGGACCAATATCACGACGCCGAAACGGATTGCTCCATGTGACGTCGTGGTGACGTCCGTCTCGCCCCCGCGTGGCCCAGCGCGGGGGTCCTGTGACGTGGCCCGCACCCGGGTCGCCGGTTTGACCCCCGGGCATAGAATCGCGGAAACACCCGTCCCGAAAGGCGCCTTCGTGACCAACACCAGCACCGGTCCCAGCCCCGAGCCCGTCCACTCCTCCTCGGATCCCTTCGGCTTCTTCGGCCTCACCTATGACGACGTCCTGCTGCTGCCCAACGCCACCGACGTGATCCCCGCGGACGCGGACCCGGGCACCCGGCTGACCCGCAACATCCGCTTGAACATCCCCATCGTCTCCGCGGCGATGGACACCGTGACCGAGGCCCCGTTGGCCATCGCCATGGCCCGCCAGGGCGGCATGGGCATCATCCACCGCAACCTGTCCATCGAGGACCAGGTCCGCCACGTGGACACCGTGAAGCGCTCCGAGTCGGGGATGATCAAGGACCCCGTGACCATCGGCCCCGACGCCACGCTCGCCGACCTGGACGAGCTGTGCGCCCAGTACCGCGTCTCGGGCCTGCCGGTGGTGGCCGAGGACATGACGCTGCTGGGCATCATCACCAACCGCGACACCCGCTTCATCCCGCGCGAGGAGTGGGCCACCCGCACGGTGGACACCGCCATGACCCGCATGCCGCTGGTCACCGCGCAGGAGGGCGTCTCGCGCGCCGAGACCATCCACCTGTTCTCCCAGAACCGCGTGGAGAAGCTGCCGCTCGTGGACGATGCGGGCCGCCTGACCGGCCTGATCACCATCAAGGACTTCGACAAGGCGGAGCAGTACCCGGACGCCGCGAAGGACGACGAGGGCCGACTGCTCGTCGGCGGCGCCGTCGGGTTCTTCGGCGACGGCTGGGAGCGAGCCATGGCGCTCGTGGAGGCAGGCGTGGACGCCCTCGTGGTGGACACCGCGAACGGCCACACGCACGGCGTGCTGGACATGATCGCGCGCCTGAAGAAGGAGAAGGCGGCCGCGCACGTCGACGTCATCGGCGGTCAGGCCGCGACCTACGCGGGCGCCAAGGCGATCGTCGACGCCGGCGCGGACGCCGTGAAGGTGGGCGTGGGCCCGGGCTCGATCTGCACGACCCGTGTGGTGGCCGGCGTCGGCGTCCCCCAGATCACCGCCATCTACGAGGCGGCCAAGGCCACGCGCCCCGCGGGCGTCCCGCTGATCGCCGACGGCGGCCTGCAGCACTCCGGTGACATCGGCAAGGCCCTCGTGGCCGGCGCCGACTCGGTGATGCTCGGCTCCCTGCTGGCCGGCACCGCCGAGTCCCCGGGCGACCTCGTGTTCTACCAGGGCAAGCAGTTCAAGACCTACCGCGGCATGGGCTCCCTGGGCGCCATGCAGACCCGCAACGGCACGCGCTCCTTCTCCAAGGACCGCTACTTCCAGGCGGACGTGCCGGACGAGGACAAGCTGATCCCCGAGGGCATCGAGGGCCAGGTGCCCTTCCGCGGGCCGGTCGCCTCGGTGGTCCACCAGCTCGTGGGCGGCCTGCGCCAGACGATGTTCTACACGGGCGCGTCCACGGTGGCCGATCTCAAGGAGAACGGCCGCTTCGTGCGCATCACCGCGGCGGGCCTGAAGGAGTCCCACCCGCACGACATCATGATGACCGTCGAGGCCCCGAACTACCGTTCGCGCTGACCCGCACGTCGGGTCCGGGGGAGCCCCCGGACGGGGCGGCGCCGACGACACGGTCGGCGCCGCCCCGCGGCGCCTGGGCTAGGCTGGCCCGGTGACGAACCAGATTGAGATCGGCCGCGGCAAGCGCGGCCGCCGGGCCTTCTCCCTCGACGACGTGTCCGTGGTGCCCGCGCGGCGCACCCGGGATCCCCAGGACGTCAGCCTCACGTGGCGCATCGACGCCTACACGTTCGACATGCCCGTGATCGGTGCGCCCATGGACTCCGTGATGAGCCCGGAGGCCGCCATCGCGATGGGGCGGCTGGGCGGTCTCGGCGTCCTCAACCTCGAGGGCCTGTGGACCCGCCACGAGGACCCGCGCCCGCTGCTCGAGGAGATCGCCGCCCTCCAGGCCGGCCCGGCCGGGACCGAGGCCACCCGCAAGCTGCAGGAGGCCTACGCGGCCCCCATCCGCCCCGATCTGATCACCGAGCGCCTCGCGCAGATCCGCGAGGCCGGCGTCGTCGTCGCGGGCTCGCTGACCCCGCAGAACACGCAGGAGTTCTACCGCACCGTCGTGGCGGCGGGCGTGGACCTGTTCGTCATCCGCGGCACCACCGTCTCGGCCGAGCACGTCTCCTCCACCCAGGAGCCGCTGGACCTCAAGCAGTTCATCTACGAGCTGGACGTGCCCGTGATCGTGGGCGGGGCGGCCGGCTACACGCCGGCCCTGCACCTGATGCGCACCGGCGCGGCCGGCGTGCTCGTCGGCTTCGGCGGCGGCGCGTCCACCACCACGCGCCGCGCCATGGGCATCCGCGTGCCGATGGCCACGGCGATCTCGGACATCGCCGAGGCGCGCCGCGACTACATGGACGAGACCGGCGGCCGCTACGTGCACGTGATCGCCGACGGCGGCGTCTCCACCTCGGGGGAGATCGTCAAGGCGATCGCCATGGGCGCGGACGCGGTCGTCCTGGGCGCCGCCCTGGCCCGCGCCACCGACGCCCCCGGCGGCGGCTGGCACTGGGGCCTCGAGGCCGCCCACCCGGAGCTGCCGCGCGGGCACCGCACCCACGTGGGCCAGGTGGCTCCGCTCGAGGAGGTCCTGTGGGGTCCCGGCCGCCACGCGGACGGCACGTCCAACCTGATGGGCGGTCTGAAGCGTGCCATGGCCACCTGCGGCTACACCGAGCTCAAGGACTTCCAGAAGGTGGAGGTCCTCGTGACCCCCACCCAGGCCGTCTGATCCCCGCCGCCGCATGGCGGCACCCCGACCGGAAGAGTTGATACGGCGTGCTACGCACCGCCCTCAAGCCCGTCTGGCTGGCCACCCTGGTGCTGGCCCTCGTGGCGGCCGCGGTCTTCGTGGCGCTGTCCAAGTGGCAGTTCGAGTCCGCGGAGACGAACGCGCCGCCGCCGCGCACCCAGACCGAGCACGCCGTGCCGTTCCTGGAGCACGTGCGCCCCTACGAGGCCCTGCTCGGCTCGCAGGCAGACCAGGTCGTCACGGTCGAAGGGGAGTTCGTGCCCGGCACGGACGTCCTGGTCGGCCCGCGCCTGCTGAACGGCCGCGACGGCTACTGGACGGTCACGGCCCTCCGGGTGGCCGGCGCCCCGGACGGCGAGGTCGTCCCGGTGGTCCGCGGCTGGTCGGCCCGCGCCGACGTCGTGGACCCCGCGCCCGCCGGGCAGGTCACCGTCACCGGACGCCTGCTGCCCCCGGACGGGCCCCTGCCGCGTGAGGCAGCGGCCGAGGACACCGCCGACCGGCTCCTGTACCGCAGCCTGGCCCCGGCCCAGCTGGTGAACGTGTGGGACGAGCCGTCCTACGCGGCGTACGTCGCGGCGTTCGAGATGGTCGACGCCGCGGGCGCCGAGACGGGCGCGGCCGGCCCCGGCGGGCTCGAGCCGGTGTGGGTGGCCCCGCAGCCGGAGGAGACCCAGATCATCTGGCTCAACGTCTTCTACGCCGTGGAATGGATGCTCTTCGCCGGCTTCGCCCTGTTCCTGTGGTGGCGGTTCGTCCGCGACGACCACGTCCGGGACGAGCACGAGCGCCGGCTCGACGAGGAGTGGGCCGCGCAGTGGCGCGCCGAGGAGCTCGAGCGGCGCCGGGCGGCCGCGCGCGAGGCCAAGGAGCGGGCCGTCGCGGCACAGTCCGCGGCGCACCCACGCCAGGACCACGACGACGACGGGGCCGCGCGCCCCGACCCCCGCGACCCGGGCCCCCGTGGGCCCCGAGAGGAGCAGAGCCGATGAGCACCCAGCACCCCGGCCCCCAGCCGGTGGACCCGGCGAGCCTGCCGGATCCCGAGGACATCACGGAGGCCGACCTGCCCGAGCCGCCCCCGCGGCCGGGCCGGGAGCATCGCCGTTTCGCCGGCACCCAGCAGCAGATCCGCTCCGCCACCCGCCTCTACGTGGTGTGCGCGTGGATCACCGGCATCATGCTCCTGCTGCTCGTGGCGGAGATGGTGCTGAAGTACGGCATGCACGTGGAGCTCTACGCGGGCGGCACCACCCTGGACGGAGAGGCCAACGGCCTGGGGCTGCACCCCACGGACAGCGTGACCGGGGGAGTGAACCTGTCCCTGTTCATCCTCATCGCCCACGGCTGGATGTACGTGGTGTACCTGCTCGCCTCGTTCCGCCTGTGGTCCCTGATGCGCTGGGAGCCGCTGCGCCTGCTGGCGATGGCCGGCGGCGGCGTCGTGCCGTTCCTGTCCTTCGTGGTGGAGAAGCGCATGACCCGCGTGGTCCGGGACGAGCTGCACCGCTTCCCGGACGCCGCGCGGCGCTACTGAGCGCCTCGACTATCCTGGACGGGTGACGCAGAACGCCCCCCACCCCGACACACCCCGACACCCCCGCCCCGCTCAGCGACGTGATGCCCACGGTGCTGGTGCTGGACTTCGGCGCCCAGTACGCGCAGCTCATCGCGCGTCGTGTGCGCGAGGCCAACGTCTACTCCGAGGTCGTGCCCGCCTCCACCCCGGCGGCGCAGATCCTGGAGCGTGAGCCCGCGGCGCTGATCCTCTCGGGCGGGCCGTCGTCGGTGTACGAGCCCGGCGCCCCGCAGCTGGACCCGGCGCTGCTCGAGGCCGGGGTGCCCGTGCTGGGCCTGTGCTACGGCTTCCAGTCGATCGCGCACGCCCTCGGCGGCACCGTGGCCAAGACCGGCACCCGGGAGTACGGCTCCACCCGCCTGGACTCGGTGGATGCCGACTCCGTGCTGTTCGCGGACCAGGACCTCGAGCAGGTCGTGTGGATGTCCCACGGGGACGCCGTGACGCAGGCGCCCGAGGGCTTCGCCGTGACAGCCTCCACCGCGGGCGCCCCCGTCGCCGCGTTCGAGGACCGCGAGCGCCGCATCTACGGCGTGCAGTGGCATCCCGAGGTGGGCCACTCCTCCCACGGCCAGCGGGTGCTCGAGCAGTTCCTGCACGAGGGTGCGGGCCTGGGCGCGGACTGGACGGCCAGCGGTGTGATCGAGGAGCAGGTCGAGCGCATCCGCGAGCAGATCGGGGACAAGCGGGCCATCTGCGGCCTGTCCGGCGGCGTGGACTCCGCCGTGGCCGCGGCCCTCGTGCAGCGCGCCATCGGCGACCGCCTCACCTGCGTCTACGTGGACCACGGCCTCATGCGCGAGGGCGAGTCCGCCGAGATCGAGCAGGCCTTCGGCGAGGCCCACGGCGGCGCCCGCCTCGTGATGGTGGACGCGCGCGAGGACTTCCTGTCCGCGCTGGCCGGCGTCACCGACCCCGAGGCCAAGCGCAAGATCATCGGCGAGCGGTTCATCCGCACCTTCGAGAAGGCGCAGGCGGACATCGTCCTCGAGTCCGAGCACGACCCGGACGCCACCGAGGTCCGCTTCCTCGTGCAGGGCACGCTCTACCCGGACGTCGTCGAGTCCGGCGGCGGGGACGGGGCGGCCAACATCAAGTCCCACCACAACGTGGGCGGCCTGCCGGACGACATCGAGTTCGAGCTGTGCGAGCCGCTGCGCGAGCTGTTCAAGGACGAGGTCCGCGCCGTGGGCGCCGAGCTCGGCCTGCCCGAGGGCATCGTGCACCGCCAGCCGTTCCCGGGCCCGGGTCTGGGCATCCGCATCATCGGCGAGGTCACCCAGGAGCGCCTGGACCTGCTGCGCCGCGCGGACGCGATCGTGCGCGCCGAGCTCACCGCGGCCGGGCTGGACCGCCAGATCTGGCAGTGCCCGGTGGTGCTGCTCGCGGACGTGCGCTCCGTGGGCGTGCAGGGTGACGGCCGCACCTACGGCCACCCGGTCGTCCTGCGCCCCGTCACCAGCGAGGACGCCATGACGGCGGACTGGGCGCGGATCCCGGACGACGTCCTGTCCCGCATCTCGAACCGCATCACCAACGAGGTCGACGGCGTCAACCGCGTCGTGCTCGACGTGACCAGCAAGCCGCCGGGCACCATCGAGTGGGAGTGAGCGGCGCGTCCGGCGCCGCATCCGGCCGCCCCTGAACGGGGCGGCCGTCCGCACGAAGACCGCCTGGACCCAGGCGACGGAGGAAGGACCGCACGCACGTGACCGAGCAGGAGTTCCCGCGCCTGGCCCGCGCCCGCGCCGCCGCACGCCCCGACGAGGGGCAGACCCGCCCCGACCCGGCCGCCTGGGTGTCCTCCCTGGGCTCGGGCGCCGAGAACGACACGATGCTGCGGTTCGCGCCCTCGGCGGCCAACAGCATCGACCTCACGGAGGCGAACTCCTCCGGCGTCTCGCAGCTGCTGCTGGGGCGGCGCACCCGCCTGTCCACCCTGCTGCCGGCCGGCCCGGTGCTGGACGCGGCGCACGAGGTCTCCCTCGGCCTGCGCGCCAAGGTCCGCGAGCTGGCGGAGGAACGCGGCATCGACGTCGGCGCGCTCGCCGTGGGCGTGGCCACGTGGACGGCCGAGGAGGACGGCCGGCGGGAGCGCCGCTCCGCCCCCGTGCTGCTGGCCCGCGTGGCCCTGACGGTGCGCCGCGGCGCCCGGGGCCGGGACGAGCTGGAGGTCCAGATCACCGAGCCGGCCCGCCTGAACCCGGCGCTCGTGCGGAACCTGCGCCGGCACCACGGCATCGCCCTGGACCCCGAGGCGTACCAGCAGGCCGCCTACGCCACGGCGCGCCTCGAGCCCGCCCCCGCGTTCGCCCGCCTGCGCGAGGAGACCGCCGCGATCGCGGACCTGCACATCCAGGATTGCCTGCTCGTCTCCACGTTCGCGGACCTCGGCGAGACCGCCTCCCTGCCCGCCTCCCTCGAGGATCTGCCGGTCGTGCAGGCCCTGTACGACGCCGGGACCGGCATGGTGCCCCGCCCGGCGGCGCTGCAGCCCACGGGCGCGCCCGCGGAGGATGACGTCGCCCCGGCGGACGAGCGCCTCGTCGTCGACGTCGACGCCGCCCAGGCACGCGTGCTCGAGCACGCCGCGGCGGGGGAGTCCCTCGTGGTGGCGGCCGCCCCCGGCACCGGGCAGACCCAGACCGCCGCCGCCCTGGCCGCGCGCCTGGCCTGGGAGGGTCGGCGCGTGCTGGTCGTGGCCGAGCGCTCCGCCGCCCTGGCCGACGTGCTCGACCGCCTCGAGGAGGCGGACCTGCGCTCGATCGCGCTGGATGTGCCCGCCAACGCGGACCCCGAGCTGCTCCGCCGCCAGCTCGTGCAGGCCGTCCTGCGCTCCGAGCGGGCCGTGGACCCCGACACCGCCCGGGACGAGGCCGCCCTGACCGAACGACGGCGCCGGCTGCAGGAGCACGTCGGCTCACTGCACCACGTCCGCCCCCGCTGGGGCTGCTCGCCGTTCCAGGCGATGCAGGCCCTGGCCGCCCTGACCGGGCTCGAGACGCCGCCGGCCACCACCGTGCGCCTCAAGCGCTCCGTGCTGGACTCCACCGTGAACCGGCAGGCCGTGGGCGAGCAGCTCGTGCGCGCCGGGGAGCTCGGCGCGTTCTCGGCCGCCGCCACCGAGAGCCGCTGGTTCGGCGCCCGCGTGCGCAACGTGCAGGAGACCGAGGCCGCCTCGGAGCTGGCCGACGAGCTGGCGGCCGCCCTGCACACCACCCGGCGCGCCGTGGACACCGCCGCCGCCCAGGCCGGCCTGCGCCCCGAGCGCACGGTGGCCGGCTGGGCGGAGCAGGCGGACCTCTACCGCCGTGTGGCCCGCACCCTCACCGAGTTCACCCCCGAGGTGTTCTCCCTCGACGTGCCCCAGCTGGTCGCGGCGACCGCCACCAGCTCGTGGCGGCGCCTCCACCTGGTCGAGATGTCCTCGGTGACCCGGTCCCGCCTGCGCCGCGCGGCGAAGGACGCGGTCCGCCCGGGCGTGCAGCCCACGGACCTGAACGGCGCCCTCGTGGACGCCGCCGCCGTCCTGGAGGACTGGAACCGCCACGCCGCCGAGCCGGGCACGCCCCCGCAGGTGCCGGACCAGGGCGAGCACGTGATGGGCCAGGTCGGCCAGGTGCGCGAGCGCCTGCGCCGGCTCGAGGGCGTCCTCGCCCCGGAGGCCGTGGCCGAGGCGCCCTTGGAGGAGCGGGACGTGGACGACCTCGTGGCCGCCGTCGACGGGCTCGTGGCGGACCGCGACACCCTGGCCACGCTGCCCGAGCGCACCCTCGTGCTGGACAGCCTGCGCGGCCACGGCCTGGCGGAGCTGCTCGAGGACCTGCGCGACCGCGAGGTGCCCACCGAGGCCCTGACCGCCGAGCTCGAGCTGGCGTGGTGGCAGTCCGCGCTCGAGGCGATGATCTCCGGGGACGACTTCCTGGCCATGATGAGCGGCACGGACCTGGCGGAGGTCGAGCGCGGGTTCCGCGACCTGGACCGCGCCCATCTCGAGCGCGGCGGCGCCCGGCTCTCCGCCGCGCTGGCCGCGCGCTGGCGGGAGGCGCTGCGCACCTATCGCGCGGACGCGGCCGTGCTGCGCACCCTGCTCAAGCAGGGCAGCCCCACGGTCGAGTCCCTGGCCACGATCACCCCCGAGCTCCTGCAGCCGCTCGTGCCGGTGGTCACCACCTCGCCCATGGCCCTGTCCGAGTTCCCCCCGGAGTGGCGCGCCGACGTCGTCGTGCTGCTGGAGGCCGACGCGACCGCCCTGGCCACCGCGATGGGCGCGCTCACCCGCGCCCCCCAGGTGGTGGCCCTCGGCGACCCGGTCATCGGGCGCCCGCAGTCGTTCCAGGTGTCCGTGGACCCGACGGCGACCGCCGGGCCCCTGCGCCCGCTGCGCTCGGCCCACGACGCGCTGGACGAGGTGCTGCCCACCCTGCCGCTGCGCACCGTGCACCGTCCCCTCGAGCGGCGCCTCGTGCGCCTCGTCTCCGCGCTCGCCTATGACGGCGCCCTGGACGCGCTGCCCACCGCGGGCGAGGCCACCGGCCGGGATCGTGCCGTCACGGCCGAGTACCTGCCCGAGGGCACCGGCATCCCGATGACCGGCGGCGACGTGGTCGAGTCGACGAACGCCGAGGTCGCCCGCACCGTGGAGCGGGTGTTCGAGCACATCCGCGACCGGCCCGAGCAGTCTCTGGCCGTGGTCACGGTGTCCGAGCAGCACGCCCGCCGGGTGGCCGCCGCCGTGCAGGCCACGGCCGCGCAGGCGCCGTGGGCCCACGAGTTCCTCGCCCGCGGCCGCGGCGAGGACGCCGCCGACGCCGAGCCGTTCGTGATCGTGCCGGTCGTGCGCGCCGCCTCCGTGACGCGCGACGCCGTGATCCTCACCCCCGGCTACGGCCGCACCCCGCACGGCCGCGTGGTGCACCACTTCGGCGCCTTCTCCGACCCGGGCGGCGAGCGCATGGTCACGGTCGCGCTCACCCGCGCCCGCCGGCGCCTGCACCTCGTCTCCGCGCTGCGCGCCGCCGACCTGGACGAGGACCGGCTCGACGGCGGCGCCCTCTGGTTCCTGCGGCTGCTCGAGGCCTACCTCGGCGAGGACGCCGCGGATCCGGTGGGCATGGTGGGCGACCCGCTGCTGGCCGATCTGCGCGACCGTCTCGAGGAGCACGGCGCCCGCGTCCTGCCCCGCTACGCCGGCGTCATGGACCTGGCCGTGCTCGATCCGCGCGCGGACCGGGACGAGGCGCCCCGTCCGCTGGCCCTGGCCGGCGACGGCGGCGAGGTGTACCGCGCCCTCACGGTGCGGCAGCGCTCGCGGACCCTGCCCGAGGGGCTCGAGGCCCGCGGCTGGGAGCCCCGGACCCTGTGGGCGATCGACGTGTTCGCGGACCCGGAGTCCGTGGCCCGCGAGCTGGCCGACCGGCTGGGCGTGGAGCCGGCGGACGAGACGGACGAGACCGACGACGATGTCCGCTGACGGCGCGCCGCGCCGCCGCGGCCCGCGCCGGGCGGACGCCCCGGGCACCGGCCCGGCCACCGCCGACGGTCGCGAGCCGCGCCTGCCCGGGGTGCCCCGGCTGATCGGGCAGGCCGGGACGTCGCCGGCGACCGCGCCGACCGGGGCCGGGGTCGAGACCGGCCCGGTCGAGGCCGAGCGCGACCGCTGGCTGCGCGAGCAGCGCCCGCCCCACTGGGGCTGAGCCGGCCCGATGCGGCCGGGTCAGTCCGCGGCGGCGGAAGCCGAGGACGACGTCGAGGACGTCGAGGACCCGGCGGCCGAGTCCGAGGTCGATCCGCCGGCCGAGCCGGTGCCGGAGCGCGAGTCGGTCCGGTAGAACCCGGAGCCCTTGAAGCTCACGCCGACCGAGCCGTACTGCTTGCGCAGGACGCCGCCGCACGCGGGGCACTCGGTGAGGGCGTCGTCGGTGAAGGCCTGGACGGCGTCGAAGGCGTGGCCGCAGTCCTTGCAGCGGTAGGCGTAGGTGGGCATGCTCAGCTCCAGCTCGCTCGGGGCGCGCCGGGGCGCGCGGTTCTGGGGGGGATCCGACCCCCGATGCTACTCCGCGCCGCGCGGCGGGCTCAGACCCAGCGCAGCCCGGCCGCGGTGACGACGCCGTCCACGGGCCGGTCCGTGGGCTCGGCGGGGATGGCGCCCGCCGGCAGCAGCTCGTCCTCGAACACGAGGGCCACGGTCGGCACGCTCCGCGGCAGCTCGGCGAGGAAGCGGTCGTAGTAGCCCCCGCCCTGGCCCAGGCGCATCCCGTCCTCGGCCACCGCGAGCGCCGGCATGACCACCGCGGTCGCCGCCGCCAGCGCGTCGGTCCCGAGCCGTTCGCTCACGGGCTCGTCCACGGGGGCGTTCGCCGCGCGCGCCGTCGCGACGCCCGGGTGCCAGGAGGCCCAGCTCAGGCGTCGTTCCGGCTCGATCACGGGGACGAGCACCCGCGCCCCCGCGGCCAGCAGGCGGGCGCGCAGCACACCGGTGTCCGGCTCGGTGGCCATCGGCAGCACGGTGGCCACCACCGGGGCGGTCCCGTCCGCGGTCGCCGCGGCCACGCGCGGACCCAGCCACGCCCACAGGTGCTCGACGGCGGCCGCGGACTCGGCGGCGCGGCGCGCGGGGGAGCGGTCGCGGCGGGCGGTGCGCAGGCGCGCACGCAGGGCGGCCTTGGCGTCCACGACGTCGTCGACGCCGGCGACGGGGCCCGTGGCGGCGGGCTCGGGCACGGGAGGGGGAGTGCGCATGTCCCCATGATGCCCGCCGCACCGGTGCCGCGCCCGGCCGCGCATAGGATCGACGCCATGTCCTGGCAGCGTTCCCCCTGGCCCGTGACCCTGCGGCACGGCACCCTCGCCCTGCGGCCGCTGCGGCGGCGGGACCGGGAGGCGTGGGAGGAGCAGCGGGCGCACAACCGCGAGTGGCTGACGCCGTGGGACGCCACGAGCCCCGTGCCGGGCGCGAGCCCGGCGTCGTTCGGGCAGATGGTCCGCTGGCACGGCCGCCAGGGCCGGGACGGCAGCGCCTACACGTGGGGCATGGCCCTCGACGACGACCGCCCGGACCGGGACCGCCTGGTGGGGCTGCTGTCCCTGGGCGGGATCCAGTACGGCTCGGTGCGCTCCGGCTCGATCGGCTACTGGATCGACCGTCGCGAGGCCGGCCGGGGGCTGACGCCGACGGCCGTGGCCATGGCGACGGACTGGGCGTTCCGCAGCGCCGGTCTGCATCGGGTCGAGGTCAACATCCGCCCGGAGAACGCGGCCAGCCTGCGGGTCGTGGCGAAGCTCGGCCTGCGCGACGAGGGCCTGCGGCGCGCGTACCTGCACGTGGACGGCGCCTGGCGGGACCACCGGACGTTCGCGGTGACCGCCGAGGAGGTCCCCGACGGCCTGCTGGCCCGGTGGCTGGCCACCCGGCCGCGCCCCTGAGCGGCCGACGGGACACGCCGCGTGCGGACACGCCCCGATGGCCGGACCGGTCCGCCCCCGGCGCTAGGCTGACCGCATGGACGAGACCACCGCGCCGACGAGGGCCGTGCAGGCCGCGCTCGACGCGCTGGCCGACGCCCGGGTGAGCGCGTCGCTGGTCATCGTGGCCCTCGTGGCCTTCCTGGCCTGGCGGCTCGTGCTGCGCCGCCATCGTCTCGCGTCCGCCCCCGCCCGCCCGTCGATGCCGAGGTCCTTCATGCACCGCCTGCAGAGCTCGCCCGCCGTCCGTGCCCTGACCGCCCGGTTCTCGGGCCGCCTGGGCGCCGCCGCCGACGCGGCGCGCGCCGCCCGCGGCCGAACCGGCCTGCACATCCGGTGGGGGCGCACGGCGCTGTTCCTCACCGCCCTCGTGGCCCTGCTCGTGTTCCTCGTGGCCGGGCTCGCCGCGGCGTTCGGCGCGGGCACGCTCGCCCTGGCAGGCTGGTCGCTCCTGTTCGCCGTGGCCGGGCTGGCCGGCCTGCGGGCCCTCGCGGTCCGCGACCGCACCCGTCGCGCCCGGCCCGCCGCCGTCGTCGTCCCGGAGCGCCCCACCGCCCCGGCGGCCGAGGAGCGGCAGGCCCCGCCCGCGGACCCCGAGCGGGACCGCCGCGTGCTGGAGACCGTGCTGGCCTTCGAGACCGAGGCGCCGCGTCCGGCCGCCGCGCCCGCCGCGTCCCGGGCCGAGCCCGTGGTGGTGACCGCCTCCGCCGCCGCCCCCGCAGCGGACCGTGCGGTGACCATCCCCGCGGTGCCGCGCCCCACCTACCTGGACGCCCTGCTGGACCTGGCCCTGATCGGCACGGGTGAGCTGCCCCGCGTCCAGGCCGAGACCCTGGCCGCCGCCACGGAGGACCGGGCGTGAGCGCGCCCGCCTCCTCGTCGGC
>NZ_JABFAZ010000020.1:43189-81476 GCF_017168505.1 Micrococcus sp. KRD077
GGGGAGGGCCTCCTGACGGGCGGCGGGCGGGGTGGGACCATCCTAGGGACCACAGGAGGAGACCATGACCGAAACCGCCACCGGCCCCGGATTCGCCCTGCCCCGGGGCGTCGAGCCGGGCCGCGCCGTCGTCGTGGGCGCCGGACCCAACGGCCTGACCGCCGCCGCCCTGCTGGCCCGCGAGGGCTGGGAGGTGGACGTGTTCGAGCGGGCCCCGGTGCCCGGCGGCGCGTGCGCGTCCGCGCCGGTGCTGGGGGAGGGGACCGTGGTGGACCTCGGGGCGGCGGGCCATCCGTTCGGCGTCGCCAGCCCCGTGTTCCGGGAGCTGGGGCTGACGGACCACGGGCTCGCCTGGCTGCACCCGGCCGTGCCGATGGGACATCCGCTGCCGGACGGGCCGGCCGCCCTCCTGCACCGGGACCTCGAGGCCACCGCCGTGGGTCTCGGCGTCGACGCGCGGGCCTGGCGGGCCGTGCACGGGGCCCTGGTCGAACACGTCGACGAGATCCTGGCGGGCGCGCTCGGCCCGGTGTTGCGACCCCCGCCCCATCCGGTGGCGATGGCCCGCTTCGGCCTGCGCGCCCCGTGGCCGGCCGATCTGCTGGGCCGGGCGATGTTCCGCACGGCGGCCGCCCGCGCCCTGTTCACGGGCTCAGCGGCCCACGCGATCCTGCCCTCGAGCCGGCCCCTGACGGCGGCGTTCGGTGCGCTCTTCGGCGCGCTCGGGATGAGCTCGGGCTGGCCGGTGGCGCGCGGCGGGTCGGGGGCGATCGTCGAGTCGCTCGTGGCGGTGCTGCGGGCGCACGGCGGGCGGCTGCACCTGGGCCACGAGGTCACGGACCTGCGCGCGCTGCCCGCCGCGGACGCCGTCGTGCTGGACCTGACCCCGCGCCAGGTGCTGCGCGTCGCCGGCACGGGCCTGCCGCCGCGATACGCCGCGGCCCTGCGCCGGTGGCGCCCCGGGCCGTCCGTGTCCAAGGTCGACTTCCTGCTCGACGGGCCGATCCCGTGGCGCGACGCCCGGCTCACGGGCGCGGGGACGGTGCACCTGGGCGGGACCGCCGCCGAGATCCGGCGGGCCGAGGACGACGTCGCGGCCGGCCGGATGCCGGCGCGGCCTTTCGTCATGCTCTGTCAGCAGCAGGCGGCGGACCCCACACGGGCCACCGGGCCCGCCCGGGGGCACACGGTCGTCTGGTCCTACGCCCATGTGCCCCACGGCCACCCCGGCGACGTCCGTCCGCTGATCGAGGCGGAGGTGGAGCGGCACGCACCCGGTTTCCGGGACCGGATCCAGGCCGCGGTCGCGATGCGCCCGGCCGATCTGGAGGCGTGGAACCCGAACCTCGTGGGCGGCGACATCGCGGGGGGATCGCTCGCGGGAGCGCGCGCGCTCCTGCGCCCCACTGCGTCGCCCCGGCCGCACCGGGCGGGCCGGGCCGGGCTGTATCTGGCCTCCGCCTCCACCCCGCCGGGCGCCGGCGTCCATGGCATGGGCGGGGCGTGGGCCGTGCGGACTCTGCTGGCGGACCGTCGTCGCTGACCGCGCCGGCGCCACGGACGGGACGGATCCAGATTCGGACTTTCGCGAACCTGAATGTTCCCGCTACAGTGTGCTCCATCTCACGGAACGTCCCGTCTCGACGGAACGGCCCGGGGGTCGTCTCGCACCACCAGGTCCCCACAGGGATGCGGGCGCGCGACGTCCTTGCACCTCTCATGAACGGAAGCACCTTCCATGAAGTACACGAAGCTCTCCGCTGCCGCGGCCCTGGCCGCCGGCTCGGCCCTCATCCTCTCCGCGTGCGCCCCGGGCGGCGGCAATGCAGGCGACTCCAGCAGCAACAGCGCCTCCGGCGCCAGCCAGGGCGGCGACTCGGGCGCCGGCAACGTCATCGAAGGGGACAAGGGTCAGAAGCTCACCGCCGAGGCCTCCGGGCCGGGGAAGGCCGACCTGGGCGACGTCAAGACCCAGGACGGCTCCATCGCGTACTCGGTGGGCGCCGACGACTTCCTGTCCTACAACGGCCTGCAGTCGAACACGTACACCACGTACAACTCGGCCGTCGCGGACCGCATGTTCTCGTCCTTCTGGTACTTCGGCACCGACGGCTCGATCATCCCGGACAAGGACTTCGGCACGTACGAGAAGACCTCGGACGACCCGCTGACCGTGAAGTACACCATCAGCGACGACGCCAAGTGGTCCGACGGCACCCCCGTCACCGCGGGCGACTTCATCGTCCACTGGGCCGCGAACAACGACACGATCAAGGCCGAGGGTGCCGAGACCCCGCTGTTCGACTCGATCTCCTTCGAGCAGGGCAAGTACATCCCGGAGGCGCCCGAGGGCGAGGCCGACGGCAAGGAGTTCACCGTCACCTACCCGGAGCCCTACGCGGACTGGGAGATCCTCATCAGCACCGCGCTGCCGGCGCACATCGTCGCCAAGGAGGCGGGCATGAGCTTCGAGGAGCTCGTCACCGCCGCGAAGGAGAAGGACGTCGAGGCGCTCACCCCGGCGGCCGAGTTCTGGAACGACGGCTGGGACTTCAGCCCCGGCGAGCTGCCGGACGCCTCGCTGGTGCCCTCCATGGGCCCCTACAAGTTCAAGGACGGCGGCTGGCAGGCCGGCCAGTCCATCACCCTTGAGGCCAACCCCGAGTACTGGGGCACCCCGGCGGCCACCAAGGAGCTCGTCCTCCGCTTCGCCGACCCGAAGACCCACGTGCAGGCCCTGCAGAACGGCGACCTCGACGTCATCGAGCCGCAGGCCACCGTGGACACCCTCCAGCAGCTCGAGGGCCTCGGCGACGACGTCAACGTCCAGACCGGTGACCAGCTGACCTGGGAGCACGTGGACTACAACCGCGGCGAGGGCTCGGTCTTCGCCGACTCCCCGGAGTTGCGCGAGGCCTTCGCCCTCTGCCTGCCCCGCCAGCAGATCGTGGACAACCTGATCAAGCCGATCTATGCGGACGCCCAGGTCATGAACCTGCGCGAGGTCTTCCCCTTCCAGGACAAGTACCAGGAGGTCGTGGACGAGGCCTACCCGAAGGAGATGGACGAGCCGAACATCGAGAAGGCGAAGGAGCTCGTCGAGAAGTCGGGCGTCTCCAAGCCCACGGTCCGCCTCGGCTACCAGGCCGGCAACCAGCGTCGCACCGAGACCGTCGCGCTCATCAAGAGCTCCTGCGACCAGGCCGGCTTCGACGTGCAGGACGCCAACTCGCCGGTGTTCTTCAAGGAGGTCATGCCGGCCGGTGACTACGACGCCGCCCTCTACGCCTGGGCCGGCTCGGGCCAGAAGGCCTCCGGCGCGAACATCTACCAGTCGGACGGCGCTCAGAACCAGCAGAGCTACAACAACCCCGAGGTGGACGCGGCCTGGGACAAGCTCGCCACCTCGCTGGACGAGAACGAGCAGCTGGAGCAGGTCAAGACCATCGAGAAGCTGCTCTGGGAGGACTTCCAGGCCATCCCGCTGTACGCTCACCCGGGTCTGGTCGGCCACAAGGCCGACGTCGCCAACGTGCGCGACACCGCCGCCCAGTCGGGTGCGCTGTGGAACGTGGAGCAGTGGGTCCGCGTCCAGGAGTGACGCCCCGCTGACCTCTGACCCGGCGGTCCGCCTCCCGCGGACCGCCGGCGTCGGGATCGAGGACAGAGCCCGGCCGGGCACCGGCCGGGCTCTGGCCGTGAACCGCGGCGAACCCGCACCCCTCCCTTTCCCTTGCACTCGCACGGAAGGTCACCCCCTGTTGTGCTGAAATTCATCCTCAAGCGCCTCGGCAGCTCCCTCCTGGTGCTGTTCGGCGCGTCGATCCTGCTCTTCTTCCTCGTGGCCCACTCGGGTGACCCCCTTCAGGACCTGCGAGAGTCACAGAACCCCAACCGCGAGACCCTCATCGCCGCCCGCACCGAATTCATGGGGCTGGACCAGCCCTGGTACGCCCGCTACTGGGACTGGCTCCAGGGCATCGGCGGCTGCGTCACCGGTCAGTGCGACCTCGGCCTCAGCCGGAACGGTCAGTCCGTCGGTGACCTGTTGAGCAACGCCGCGGCCTCCACGCTGCGCCTCGTGGTGCTCGCGACCGTCCTGGCGATCATCATCGGCATCGCGATCGGCATCGTCACCGCGATCCGCCAGTACTCCGGCCTCGACTACGTGGTCACGTTCCTGATCTTCCTCTTCTTCTCGCTGCCCGTGTTCTGGGCGGCCGTGCTCCTGAAGGAGTACATGGGGATCCGGTTCAACGACTGGATCCGCAGCCCCGAGCTGAACTGGCCCCTCCTCATCGGGGTCGCCGTCCTCGCGGGCCTGGTCCTGCAGGCCGTCATGGCGGGCGACCTCAGGCGGCGCGCCTTCACGTTCGGCGCCACCACCGCGTTCATCCTGCTCGCCGGCTGGGTGCTGTTCGCCGTCGACTTCTGGCGGCATCCGCAGATGGGCCCGGTCGTGCAGCTGGTCATCGGCCTGGCCGCCGCCGTCGGCGCCACCGCGGTGATCTCCGGTCTGCGCAACCGATCGGTCCTCAAGGCGGCCCTGGTCACGGCCGCGATCGGCCTCGTCGCCTACTACGCCACCTACGGCCTGCTGTGGCGGACGCCGTCCGCACTGCTGCTGGCCGGCCTCGGCGTCATCCTCGTGCTGGTGGCCATCCTGGTGGGCCGCCTGCTCGGCGGCTTCTCCAAGGGCTCGGCCGTGTCCGCCTCGCTGGTGACCGCCCTGATCATGGGCGTGGCGATCGTGGCGGAACACCTGATGAACTACTGGCCGACCTTCCTGAAGGTCAAGCCGCGCCCGATCTCCACGATCGGCTCGGGCACCCCGAACCTGGACGCCCACTTCTGGGTGGTGTTCCTGGACCGCGGTGCGCAGCTTCTGCTGCCCACCATCCTGCTGACCATCATCTCGGTGGCCACGTACTCGCGGTACACGCGCTCCTCCATGCTCGAGGTCTCGCGTCAGGATTACATCCGCACCGCGCGCGCCAAGGGCCTGCCGGAGCGCCAGGTGATCCTGAAGCACGCGTTCCGCAACTCGCTGATCCCCATCACCACGATCATGGCCTTCGACTTCGCCGGCCTGATCGGCGGCGCCGTGATCACGGAGCAGGTGTTCGGCTGGAAGGGGATGGGCGAGCTGTTCGCCACCGGCCTGCACGACGTGGACCCCATGCCCGTGATGGCGTTCTTCCTCGTGACGGGCACCGCCGCCGTGCTGATGAACCTCGTGGCGGACGTGCTCTACGCCGTCCTCGACCCCCGGATTCGAGTGTGAGCCAGATGACCACCAACAACTCCTCGACGACGGGCGCGCAGCTCGACGAGAAGCAGATCTTCGACCTCGCGGAGGCGGAGGACGCCAAGCTCCGCGCCAAGGCCGGGAAGTCCTACTCCCAGGGCGCCCTGGTCCGCAAGCGGTTCTTCCGCCACAAGGCGGCGATGATCTCCCTGATCGTGCTGGTCTTCATCACGCTGATGGCGTTCTCCTCCATCGGCTTCGCCGGCATCCCCGGCTGGTGGGACAAGTCCTACACGGCCGCGGCCTCCGTGGTGAACGGCGGTCGCCCGACGCTGTCGGTCGTGCCGCAGGCCTTCGGGGGCGAGGGCATCCGCTGGGGCGAGCACCCCTTCGGCCAGGACACCACGGGCAAGGACTACTTCGCCCTCGTGATGCGCGGGACCCAGCAGTCCATGATCATCGCGGCCATCGTGGGCCTGCTCTCCACCGTGATCGGCGCGATCGTCGGCGCTGTGTCCGGCTACTTCGGCGGCTGGGTCGACTCCGTGCTGATGCGCCTGACCGACCTGATCATCGTCATCCCGCTGCTCGTGCTCGCCGCGGTGCTCGGCCAGATGGCCAGCGGCATGAAGATGGGCATCCTCCCGCTCGCGGTGGTGCTCGGCCTCGTGTCCTGGACGTCCCTGGCCCGCCTCGTGCGCGGCGAGGTCCTGTCCCTGCGCGAGAAGGAGTTCGTGGCGGCCGCCGTCGCCATGGGCGCCAAGCCGGGCCGCCTGATCTTCAAGCACCTGCTGCCCAACACGATCGGCGTGATCGTCGTGAACGCGACGTTCGCCATCGCGGGCGCG
Organism: Micrococcus sp. KRD077; assembly: GCF_017168505.1. Classification (NCBI taxonomy): domain Bacteria; kingdom Bacillati; phylum Actinomycetota; class Actinomycetes; order Micrococcales; family Micrococcaceae; genus Micrococcus; species Micrococcus sp. KRD077. The sequence goes on from NZ_JABFAZ010000020.1 coordinate 49,286, forward strand.
GTGCTGCTGGAGACCTCGCTGTCCTTCCTCGGCTTCGGTGTGAAGGCGCCGGACTCGTCCCTGGGCCTGCTCATCTCCGACTACCAGAACGCGTTCACCACCCGTCCGTGGCTGTTCTGGTGGCCCGGCATGATCATCCTCGCGATCGCCCTGTCCGTGAACTTCCTCGGCGACGGCCTGCGCGACGCCTTCGACCCACGCCAGGGTGCGGGCGCCCACCGCAGGCCCCGCTTCTTCGGTCGCCGCGCGGCCGCCACCGAGGCCGGTGCGACGACGGCGGGCGGTCTGGCCGCGGCCCCGACGGCCGGCCGGATCGAGGCCCCCGCGGAGGAGGCCGGCGGATCCGCACGGATCTCCGACGCGGACGAGGACGGTCAGCGATGAGCGCGAACGACAAGAAAGGCCGATCCATGTTCGGCAAGAAGAACGAGAACGACGTGACCGCCGGCGGGCAGGGCTCGCACGCGGCGTCGTCGGCCGACCTCGAGGCGCGCGGCGCCGCCGTGCCCGGCTCCTCCGGCGACGGCGGCGTGCCTCCGGGCCCCGCGACGAGCGCGATGGGCGTCGTGGCCCGCCACGACGACCTGGGCGGCGAGCCGGTGCTCGCCTTCCGCGACGTGGACGTGAAGTTCGCGACCGAGTTCGGCGAGGTGCACGCGGTCAAGGGCGTGACGTTCGACGTCAAGCCCGGCGAGGTCGTCGCCCTCGTGGGCGAGTCCGGCTCCGGCAAGTCCGTCACGAGCGCCACCGCCATGGGCCTGCTCCCGGGCAATGCGGACATCACCGGCTCCGTGCAGCTGGCCGGCCGCGAGGTGCTCACCATGACCCCGGGGCAGCTGCGCGACATCCGCGGCGACGAGGTGGCGATGGTGTTCCAGGAGCCCATGACGGCCCTGAACCCCGTCCTCACCGTGGGCGACCAGCTCACGGAGGCCCTCGAACTGCACGGCATCGCCTACGGCACCGAGGCGGACAAGCGCGCCGTCGAGCTGCTCACCATGGTGGGCATCCCCGACGCCGCCACCCGGCTCAAGCAGTACCCCCACCAGTTCTCGGGCGGCCAGCGCCAGCGCATCGTCATCGCGATGGCGATCAGCTGCTCGCCGAAGGTGATCATCGCGGACGAGCCCACCACGGCGCTCGACGTGACGGTCCAGGCCGAGATCCTGGAGCTGCTGCGCTCCCTGAAGAACAAGATGAACACCGGCATCCTGCTCATCACGCACAACATGGGCGTGGTGGCGGACATGGCGGACCGGGTGTGCGTGATGCTCCACGGCGAGCTCGTGGAGCAGGGCTCGGTGCACCAGGTGCTCCAGCACGCCCGGCACCCGTACACCCAGAAGCTGCTCTCGGCGGTGCCGCGCCTCGGCGAGCCCCTCGAGGTGGCGGAGCCGGAGCCGGTCACGGCCACGCAGACGCAGGCCCGGTACGCGATCGAGGCGGAGAACCTCCACCTCGAGTACGACCACCGCGGCAAGAAGAACCGCGTGGTCCACGACGTCAGCTTCCAGGTGGCCCCGGGCGAGATCCTGGGCCTGGTGGGCGAGTCCGGCTCGGGCAAGTCCACCATCGCCAAGTCGGTCCTCGGCCTGCTCACCATCGCGGAGGGCTCGCTGCGCATCCAGGGCCACGACCTGGCGACGATGCCCAAGGCCGAGCAGCGCGCCCTGCGCAAGAACATCGGCGTGGTCTTCCAGGACCCGGCGGCCTCGCTGGACCCGCGGTTCCCGATCGGCGACATCATCACCGAGCCGATGGTCGTGCACAAGGTGGGGGACCGGCGCTCGCGCCTGGCCCGCGCCGAGGAGCTGCTGGACGCGGTGCGTCTGCCGCGCTCCGTGGTGAACCGGTACCCGCACGAGCTCTCCGGCGGTCAGCGCCAGCGCATCTCGATCGCCCGCGCCCTGACCCTGGACCCCCAGGTGCTCATCGCGGACGAGCCGACCTCGGCCCTCGACGTGTCCGTCCAGGCCGCCGTGCTGGACATGTTCGCGGAGCTGCAGCAGCGCTACGAGTTCGCGTGCCTGTTCGTGTCCCACGACCTCGCGGTGGTGGACATGCTGGCCCACAAGGTGCTCGTCCTCAAGGACGGCCGCCAGGTGGAGCAGGGCCCCACGGAGGAGGTGCTCCACCGTCCGAAGGAGGAGTACACCCGTCGCCTCCTGGCGGCGGCGCCCGTGCCGGACCCGGACCAGCAGGCGGAGCGTCGCCAGGAGCGCCGCGAGTTCCTCGCCTCCCTCGGCGAGGGCGTCTACTGACCGCGCGGGTCGGCGGCGGGCGCGTCCCGCCGCCGACCCCGGGCCCACCGGCCCGCCTGTCCACGGCGGCCCCTGCGCGTACAATCGCACGGGGGCCGCCGTCGTCGTGCGCCTCCACCCCTTTGATGTCGAACCGGACAGGACGCCCATGACCTCGACCGAAACCCGCCGCTCCGATCTGCGCAACGTGGCCATCGTGGCCCACGTGGACCATGGCAAGACCACGATGGTGGACGCCATGCTGCGCCAGACCGGTGCCTTCAACACGCACGGCGACGTCGCCGAGCGGGTCATGGACTCCGGGGACCTGGAGAAGGAGAAGGGGATCACGATCCTCGCCAAGAACACCACGGTGTTCTACTCCGGCCCGTCCGCCCCCGAGGGCGAGACCGTCACCATCAACGTGATCGACACCCCCGGCCACGCCGACTTCGGCGGCGAGGTGGAGCGCGGCCTGTCCATGGTGGACGGCGTCGTGCTGCTCGTGGACTCCTCCGAGGGCCCGCTGCCCCAGACCCGCTTCGTGCTCCGCAAGGCCCTCGCCGCCAAGCTGCCCGTGATCCTCGTGGTCAACAAGACGGACCGCCCGGACGCGCGCATCGACGGGGTCGTCTCCGACTCCATGGACCTGCTGCTCGGCCTGGCCTCGGACCTGGCCGAGGAGGATCCGGACCTGGACCTCGACTCGGTGCTGGACGTCCCCGTCGTCTACGCCTCGGGCAAGGCCGGCCGCGCCTCCCTGACCCAGCCCGCCGACGGCGCCCTGCCGGAGGCCGAGGACCTCGAGGCCCTCTTCAACGTGATCATGGAGCACATCCCGGCCCCGTCCTACACCGAGGGCGAGGTCCTCCAGGCGCACGTCACCAACCTGGACGCCTCCCCGTTCCTCGGCCGCCTCGCGCTGCTGCGCATCTTCAACGGCACCCTCCGCAAGGGCCAGCAGGTCGCGTGGGCCCGCCAGGACGGCGCCCTGAAGACCGTGAAGATCACCGAGCTCCTGGCCACCAAGGGCCTCGAGCGCGTGCCCGCGGAGGAGGCCGGCCCGGGCGAGATCGTCGCCGTCGCCGGCATCGAGGACATCATGATCGGCGAGACCCTCACCGACGCGGAGAACCCGAAGCCGCTGCCGCTGATCACGGTGGACGACCCGGCCATCTCCATGACCGTGGGCATCAACACCTCCCCGCTGGCCGGCCGCGTCAAGGGCGCCAAGGTCACAGCGCGCCAGGTGAAGGACCGCCTGGACAAGGAGCTGATCGGCAACGTCTCGCTCAAGGTGCTCCCCACCGAACGCCCGGACGCGTGGGAGGTGCAGGGCCGCGGCGAGCTCGCCCTGGCCATCCTCGTGGAGCAGATGCGCCGCGAGGGCTTCGAGCTCACCGTGGGCAAGCCGCAGGTGGTCACCCGGACCGTGGACGGCAAGGTCCACGAGCCGATGGAGCGCATGACCATCGACATCCCCGAGGAGTTCATGGGCGCGGTCACGCAGCTCATGGCCGCCCGCAAGGGCCGCATGCAGGAGATGTCCAACCACGGCACGGGCTGGATCCGCATGGAGTTCCTGGTCCCGGCCCGCGGCCTGATCGGCTTCCGCACCCGCTTCCTCACCGAGACCCGCGGCGCAGGCATCGCCTCCTCCTACGCGGCCGGCTACGAGCCGTGGACCGGTGAGATCGAGTACCGCACCAACGGCTCCCTCGTGGCCGACCGGGCGGGCACCGCCACGCCGTTCGCCATGATCAACCTGCAGGAGCGCGGCACCTTCTTCGTGCAGCCCGGCGCCGAGGTGTACGAGGGCATGATCGTGGGCGAGAACTCGCGCGCCGACGACATGGACGTGAACATCACCAAGGAGAAGAAGCTCACCAACATGCGTGCGGCCTCCTCCGAGTCGTTCGAGGGCCTGACGCCCCCGCGCCGGCTCACCCTCGAGGAGTCCCTCGAGTTCGCCCGCGAGGACGAGTGCGTGGAGATCACCCCCGAGGACATCCGCATCCGCAAGGTCGTCCTGGACGCCAATGAGCGCCTGAAGGCCGCGCGCGCCCGCGCCCGTGCCTGAGCGTCCCCGCCGCCGCGCCCGGCCCGCCGACGTGGTGGGCGGGGCGTTGCTCGGCGTCGTCGCCGGCGCGCTCGGCACCGCCGTCCATCTGAACCTGGCCTCCCTGCCGGGCGGCTGGACCCTGCCCTGGGGTGCGGTGCTGGCGCTTGTGCTCGTGGGCTCGACACAGCGCTGGTGGATGGTCCGACGCGCGGGCCGCGGCGGGCGCGCCCTGCCGGCGGGGGCCGCGGTCGTCGCCGGCGCGTTCACCGCCGTCCTGGCCCTGCAGCGCCTGCCGGTGGACGACGCCCTGGGGTTGTCCTGGACGGCCGGCCTGTGGGCGGCGGCGCCGGGCGCCGTCGTCGCCTCCGTGGCCTGGAACGTCGGCCAGCCGGTGCTCGGTATGGTCCTGTTGGCCGCGGGCCGGCGGCTGGACCGCCGACCCGCGGAGGCCGCCGAGGCCGCCACGCGCCCCTGCCGGGCCACTGTGACCGCCCGCGAAACGCGTCCGGGGGAGCGAGTACCCTGGACCGCAGCCCCGCAACCCCGTGCCCAGAGAGAGGTGGACGGTCAGCCATGACCTACGTGATCGCGTTGCCGTGTGTGGACGTCAAGGACAAGGCGTGCATCGACGAATGCCCCGTGGACTGCATCTACGAGGGTGAGCGCATGCTCTACATCCACCCGGACGAATGCGTCGACTGCGGTGCATGCGAGCCGGTGTGCCCCGTCGAGGCCATCTACTACGAGGACGACACCCCCGAGGAGTGGGCCGAGTACTACAAGGCCAACGTCGAGTTCTTCGACGACCTGGGCTCCCCGGGCGGCGCCGCCAAGCTGGGCATGATCGCCAAGGACCACCCGATCATCTCCGCCCTGCCCCTGCAGAACGCCGACGCCTGAGCCCCATGCTGACGCTGCCGGACTACCCGTGGGACACGCTCACCCCCTACCGCGAGCGTGCCGCCGCCCACCCGGACGGTGTCGCGGACCTGTCCATCGGAACGCCGGTGGATCCGACGCCGGCGCTGATCCGCCGGGCCCTGACCGAGGCCGCCGACGCGCACGGCTACCCGACGACGCACGGCACGGACGCCCTGCGCCGCGCGGTCGTCGACTGGTACGCCCGGCGCCGCGGGGTGTCCGGGCTGGACCCGGCGGCCGTGGTGCCCACGGTCGGGTCCAAGGAGTTCATCGCGTGGCTGCCCACGCTGCTCGGGCTCGGCGCAGGCGACGTCGTCGTCCACCCCGAGGCCGCCTACCCCACCTATGCGGTGGGCGCGCTGCTGGCCGGGGCGGAGGCCGTGGCCGCGGACGACCTCGACGCGCTGGCGCCCGAGGTGCGTGAGCGGGTGCGCCTCGTGTGGACCAACTCGCCGGCCAACCCCACCGGTGCCGTGCTGGACGCCGCGGCGCTGCGCCGCACGGTCGACGCCGCCCGTGGCGTGGGCGCCGTGGTGTGCGGGGACGAGTGCTACGCCGAGCTCGGCTGGGACGCGTGGGACGGGGCCGTCGTGCCCTGCATCCTGTCCGACGAGGTCTCCGGCGGCGACCTGACGGGCCTGCTGAGCGTCTACTCGCTGTCCAAGCAGTCCAACCTCGCCGGCTACCGCGCCGCGTTCGCCGCGGGGGATCCGCAGCTCGTGGCGACCCTGGTCAACACCCGCAAGCACGCGGGCATGATCGTGCCGGCCCCGGTGCAGCATGCGATGGCCGTGGCCCTGGCCGACGACGCGCACGTCGCGGAGCAGAAGGACCGCTACCGCCGCCGTCGGGACGCGCTGCGCACCGCGCTGAAGGCCTCCGGCCACACGGTGGACCACTCCGAGGCGGGGCTGTACCTGTGGACCCGACGGGCGGACCTGGACCCGGCCGACGCCACGGCGCAGGACTCGTGGGACCTGCTGGGCGAACTGGCGGACCTGGGCATCATCGCCGGGCCCGGCGTGTTCTACGGTGCCGGCGGCGAGGGCTACGTCCGCGTGGCGATCACCGCCACGGACGAGGCGGTCGCCCGGGCCGCGGCGAGACTCACCGCCCGCGGGCCGCGGACCGGCTGAGCCGGGGTCGGGGGCCGTCGTCGGGGGAAGCGACCGCGCGTCCCGGGCCGGTCCTTGATAGTTTGGAGCAGAGTCGTCCCCGTGTGGGCGCGCCCACGCCGGCGCGTGAACCCGGGCCATCGAGAAGAGAAGACGAGGGAGCACACCCGTGACCCATCACGAGTCCGTCCGGCTGACCGTCGGCGAGCAGAGCCTGGACCTGGGCGTCGAGCACGCCACAGAGGGCAACAACGGCATCAACATCGCCCCGCTCCTGAAGGAGACCGGCGACGTCACCTACGACCCGGGCTTCATGAACACGGCGAACGCCAAGTCGGCCGTCACGTTCATCGACGGCGACCAGGGCATCCTGCGCTACCGCGGCTACGCCATCGAGGACCTCGCCGAGCACTCCTCCTTCATGGAGGTGGCCTACCTGCTCATCTACGGCGAGCTGCCCGAGTCCAAGGAGACCCTGGAGGCCTGGGAGACCAACATCCTGCGCCACAACATGGTGCACGAGGACCTCAAGCTGTTCTTCAACGGCTTCCCGCGGGACGCGCACCCCATGCCGGTGCTGTCCTCCTCCGTGTCCGGGCTGTCCACGTTCTACCCGGACTCCCTGGACCCGCACGATCCGGAGCAGGTCCACATCTCCACCGTGCGTCTGCTGGGCAAGCTGCCGGTGCTGGCCTCCTACGCGTTCAAGAAGTCGCTGGGCCAGCCGTTCATGTACCCGCACAACTCGCTGAACTACGTGGAGAACTTCCTCCGCCTGTGCTTCGGCGTGCCGGCCGAGGAATATGACATCGACCCGGACGTGGTCAAGGCCCTCGACCTGCTGCTCATGCTGCACGCCGACCACGAGCAGAACGCCTCCACCTCCACGGTGCGCCTCGTCGGCTCCACCCAGGCCAACCTGTTCGCCTCGGTGTCCGCCGGCATCAACGCCCTCTACGGCCCGCTGCACGGCGGCGCCAACGAGGCCGTGCTGAACATGCTCCGGAAGATCAAGTCGGAGGGCATCACGCCCGAGGACTTCATGGAGAAGGTGAAGAACAAGGAGGACGGCGTCCGCCTGATGGGCTTCGGCCACCGCGTGTACAAGAACTATGACCCGCGGGCCAAGATCATCAAGAAGACCGCCGAGGACATCCTGGGCAAGATGGGCGGCAACGACGAGCTGCTCGAGATCGCCCAGCGTCTCGAGGAGAAGGCCCTCGCCGACGACTACTTCGTGGAGCGCAAGCTCTACCCGAACGTCGACTTCTACACCGGCGTTATCTACAAGGCCATGGGCTTCCCGGAGAAGATGTTCACCGTCCTCTTCGCCCTGGGCCGCCTGCCCGGCTGGATCGCCCAGTGGCGCGAGCTCATGGAGGACCCGGCCACCAAGATCGGCCGCCCGCGCCAGATCTACGTGGGCGAGCGGCTGCGCCAGTACCCGCAGCGCTGACCCGGGGGCGCTGACCCTGGGGCGCTGACCCTGCGTTTGGGGGCGGTTTCGGGTGGTATTCCGACGGAATACCACCCGAAACCGCCCCCAATGCGTTCGCCGGAGCGTCTTCATGTCGAGGCGGAGTGGCCGAGGCGGCGTCGGACCACCGCGACGACGCCACGGAAGTCCTCGCGCCCATCGGCCCAGGTGACGCGGAGCGTCGTCCAGCCGCGCGCCTGGCCGTAGCGGTCCCGGCGGGCGTCGCGCGCCTGCTGCTCCCGCGTGCGGTGCCCGGCACCGTCGTACTGCAGGGCCAGGCGCACGTGGCGGTAGGCGAGGTCGGCCACGGGGGAGAAGGGGTCCTCGGGTTCGAGCGCGGCCTGCAGCCCCGGCTCCGGCAGCCCGCCGGCCACGAGGGCGAGGCGCAGGCGGGTCTCGGGCGGCGAGTCCGCCCCGACGCGAACGGAATCCAGCGCCTCCCGGGCGGCCGGGCGGCCGTGGAAGCGTCCGGACGCGTGCAGCGCCGACCGCAGCGCGGCGATCGTGGTGGCCGGATCCGTCCGGCCCGCGGGCGTCCACGGGTGCCGGACGGCGTGGTCCCCGGCGGCCACGAGGTCCTCGAACGTCCACGGGGGAGTCAGGGAGCACAGGTCCAGCCAGGTGCGATCGACCGTGGTGACGCGCAGGCCGTGCACGTGCGTGACGAACTCGGGCGCCAGTGGCCGCCGGTGGTCCATCAGACCAGCCCGCCGGACGCGTCGTGTCCCCCGGGCCACGGTGAGGTGAACCGGCGGGTCGACGTCGAGCTCGCCGGTCGCCGGGTCGCGCCGCCGCCAGGCACGCGCGGGCATCGGCAGACCGTGCAGGTGGGCCGCGGTCTCGTGGGAGAGGACGGCATCCGGGCGTCGGCGCAGAAGCGCGGCGAGGTGATCGGGGGAGAAGCCGTGCCCGGGCTCGGGCAGGCCCAGGTCGGCCCATCCCGTGCCAGGGTGCGCCCGCTGCCGGTGGATGCCCTGCCCCACCCGCTCCAGGTCCGACCGGCGGGCGCGGTCGGGCGGCAGTCCCAGTCGGGCCAGGTCCGTGGCCAACAGGACGGCGGGCTGGTCGGGCGGCAGAGGAGTCACGACGCGCGGCATGCACCCATCGGACGACACCGGCGGGGCGCCCGGGGCGAGGTGGACGTGGCACGGGGACGACGCGCGGGGCGAGCGCCGCTGTGCAGGAGCCGGCGGCCCGCGCCGCGTGCCGCCGTCGTCGCCCCGCCCCCGGACCGCCGTGGAGCTCCGGGGGCGATAGTGGGCGTTATCCCGGCGGGATACCACCGGAAATCGCCCCCCCAACGCGGCGGGGAGCGGGGAGGGGAGGGAAGAGCCGCGGGGCGAGTGCGCCGGGTCAGTTCGCGTGCAGCGCCGCGTTCAGTTCGACGGTCCGGCCGGCGCGGGGGAGGGCCTCGACCCCGCCCGTGGTGGAGTTGCGGCGGAACAGCAGGTTCGGCACGCCGGAGAGGTCCACGGCCTTCACGGTCCGCGCCGCCTCGCCGTCCTGCAGCACGCTCACGCGCGTGCCTGCGGTGACGTACAGACCGGCCTCGACCACGCAGTCGTCGCCGACGGAGATGCCCACGCCGGAGTTCGCGCCGAGCAGCACGTGCTCGCCGATCACGATCCGCTGGGTGCCGCCGCCGGAGAGCGTGCCCATGATGGACGCGCCGCCTCCGACGTCGGACCCGTCGCCCACCACGACTCCGGCCGAGATCCGGCCCTCCACCATCGAATGCCCCAGGGTGCCCGCGTTGAAGTTCACGAAGCCCTCGTGCATCACGGTCGTCCCCTCGGCCAGGTGGGCGCCCAGGCGCACCCGGTCCGCGTCGCCGATGCGCACCCCGGAGGGCACGACGTAGTCCGTCATGCGCGGGAACTTGTCCACGCCGTACACCTGCACGGCGCCGCGGGCACGCAGCCTCGCCCGCGTCAGCTCGAAGTCCGCGACCGCGCAGGGTCCGTGGTTCGTCCACACCACGTTGGTGAGCAGCCCGAAGACGCCGTCGAGGTTGAGCTCGTTCGGCCGCACCAGGCGGTGCGAGAGCACGTGCAGGCGCAGCCACGCGTCCGCGGTGGAGGCCGGGGCGGCGTCCAGGTCGACCTCCAGCTCGACGACGGCCTGCGTGGTCCCGCGGTCCGCGTCGTCCGCGGCGAGGGCGCGCAGGGTGTCGCGCAGCGAGGCGTCCGCAGCGGAGAGCGGGCCGGCCACGGGGGCGGGGAACCACACGTCCAGAACGGCGCCGTCGGCGGCCGTGGTGGCCAGGCCGTGGCCGGAGACGAGACGGGGGGAGGGCTGCTGTGCAGCGGTCTGGGTCATGCGCCTCAGCCTACTGAGTGGCGGTGGCACGCTGCAGGGCGGTGGGAGGCGCGTCCGTAGACTGGACACATGAGTCTCACCCCCGTGCCCCTGCCCGACCTCGCCGATCCGGACCTCGACGTCGCGGCGCTCACCGCCACCCTGCTGGACGTGCGCTCCGTCTCGGGGGAGGAGGGGCCGCTGGCCGACGCCGTCGAGCAGGCCCTGCGCGCCCTCGGCGGCCTCGAGGTGCGGCGGTTCGGGGACGCCGTCGTCGCCCGCACCGCTCTGGGGCGGCCGACCCGCGTGATCCTCGCCGGGCACCTGGACACGGTGCCCCTGCCCACCGTGCCGGGCTCGCGCGGGACCGTGCCCTCGGCGTGGGACGGGGACGTGCTGTACGGCCGCGGGGCCGTGGACATGAAGTCCGGCGTCGCCGTGCAGCTGGCCCTGGCCGGCCGCTTCGGCCGCGCGGACGGCCCGACCCCCGTGCACGACGTCACGTGGGTGTTCTACGACCACGAGGAGGTCTCCTCGGACCTGTCGGGCCTCGCCCGCGTGGCCCGCCAGGCCCCCGAGCTGCTGGAGGGCGACTTCGCGGTGCTGCTCGAGCCGACCGACGGCGTCGTGGAGGGCGGCTGCAACGGCACGTGCCGGTACCGCGTCACCTTCTCCGGTGTCGCGGCGCACTCGGGCCGCGCCTGGCGCGGCGACAACGCGATCCACAAGCTGGCCCCCGTGCTCACCGCCCTGGCGGCGTACGAGCCGGCCACGGTCACGGTGGAGGGCCTGGAGTACCGCGAGGGGCTGCACGCGATCCGCGTGGCCGGCGGCGTCGCGGGCAACGTCATCCCGGACGAGGCGTCCGTGGACCTGAACTACCGGTTCGCTCCGGACAAGACCCTCGACCAGGCCCACGCGCACGTGCGCGCGGTGCTGGAGGGGGCCGGCGTGGACTGGGACGCCCAGGTGCGGATCGACGACGCCTCGCCCGCCGCCCGCCCCGGTCTGGACCGGCCGGCCGCCGCCGCGTTCGTCGCCGCCGTCGGGGGAGAGCCCCAGCCCAAGTACGGGTGGACGGACGTGGCCCGGTTCTCCCAGCTGGGCGTGCCCGCGGTCAACTTCGGCCCCGGCGACGCCCTCCTGGCCCACACGGACGACGAGCACGTGCCCCGCGAGGCGGTCCACGCGTGCCTCGCGGCGCTCACGGCCTGGCTGGCCGGCTGACCCGACGACGTCGGCCGGTGCCAGCCGCCCGACCTGCGGGCCCGCCTCGCCCGCCGCCCGGTCAGCCCGCCGTGTCCGTGGGCGCCCCGACGCGCGGGGTCGTGGGGGCGCTGGCGTCGCCAGCCGTCCGCGACGACAGCCGCCGCGAGAGCCGGGTGGCCGCCCAGGTGAGGAGGAAGTTGATCACGATGAAGATCATCGCGGCCACCACGAGGGACTGCAGGATGTTGCCGTTGCCGGAGCCGAGCTGGCGGGCGTACTGCAGGAGTTCGAAGAAGCCGATGAGGTAGCCCAGCGCCGAGTCCTTGAGGATCACCACGAACTGGCTCAGCAGCGACGGCAGCATGGCGATGAGGGCCTGAGGCACCTCCACGAGCCGCAGGGACTGCATGCTCGTCATGCCCACCGCCGCGGCCGCCTCGCGCTGGCCGCGCGGCAGCGAGCGCACCCCGGAGCGCACCAGCTCCGCGATCACAGACCCGTTGTACAGGGTCAGCGCCGCGATCACCGCGTAGTACGGGCCGTCCTGGGGCTGGATCGCCCCGGTGCGCGCGACCTGTGCGAACAGCTGGTAGAAGAACACCATCATCACGAGCACCGGCACGGCCCGGAAGAACTCCACGACGACGGCGGCCAGCCAGCGCACCGGGCCGACCGGGGCCAGCCGCAGGAAGCCGAACACCAGGCCGAACACCACGGAGGAGACCACGGCGATGCCCGCGGACTGCAGGGTGAACTGCAGGCCCGGCAGGTAATAGTTCCGCCACGCGTTGCCGTCGACGGCGGCCAGCCAGCGGCGGCCGGAGAGCTGGCCGGTGGCGTTCATCTGGATCAGCACGAGCACCGCCACGACCAACACCGCGGCGAGGGAGACGAGGTTGGCGAGGAGGATCCGCCGGCGGGCGATCGGACCCGGGGCGTCGAAGAGGACGGAGGCCTGGGCACTCATCGGGCCACCGCCCACTTCTCCGAGGCCCACGTGGTCAGCAGGCCGATGGGGATGACGATCAGGCAGAAGCCGATCGCGAAGGTCAGGAAGATCGCCACCATCACGTCCGGGCTGAACTCGATCATGCGCTTCATCAGGCCCGAGGCCTCCGCCACCGACGCCGCGGCGGCGACGGTGGTGTTCTTGGTCAGCGCGATCACGGTGTTGCCCAGCGGGGTGATGGCCCCGCGCAGCGCCTGGGGCAGGATCACGTGGCGGGCCGCGGGCAGGAAGCCCAGGCCGATGGAGCGGGCGGCCTCGGCCTGCCCGAGCGGGACGGTGTTGACGCCGGAGCGGATCGCCTCGCACATGAACGCCGCGTGGTAGAGCGAGAGGGCGATCACGGCGTAGATGAAGAAGTTCAGCGTGAAGTCGGACGAGAAGCTGATCTTCAGCTGTCCCCAGACGGCGAGCACGCCGAGCAGCATGATGATCGTGAGCGGGGTGTTGCGGACCACGTTGACGTAGCCGGCGCCGAGGGCGCGCAGCGAGGGGACGGGCGAGATGCGGAACAGGGCGAGCACCACGCCGAGGACGAACGAGCCGAGGGTCGCGAGGAACGCGAGCCTGATGTTCGTCCAGAACGCGAGCGGGATGTCCGCGCCGTAGTCCGCGAGGAGCGAGGAGATCGATTCCATGAGTTCTCCGAGGGTCGGGACAAGGCTGACGGGCAGGGGAGCCGCCGGGCGGGCCGAGGGTGACGGTTCAGGTCACGTCCCAGGCCCACCCGGCGGCGCAGGTCGTCAGGCGCAGGGCTCGAACTCGGCGTCCTCGCCGGAGTTCAGCGTCTCGTCGTAGGTGTAGCCCGTGCCCTCGGTGTTGGACTCGAGGGCCTTCTCCCACTCGCCGGAGTCCTTCATCTCCTTGATGGCTTCGTTGATGTCCTCGCACCGCTCCGAGTCCTTCGGCAGACCGACGCCGTAGCGCTCCGTGGTGAAGGTGTTGCCGACGACCTTGAACTTGCCCTTGTTGGCGTCGGCGGCGGCCAAGCCCGCGAGGATGATGTCGTCCGTGGTCACGGCGTCCACCTGGCCGGACTCGAGGTAGGTCACGCATTCGGCGTAGCCGCCCTGCTCCACCAGGTTCACGCCGGAGGCGAACTGGTCCTTGATCTTCTGGGCCGAGGTGGAGCCGGTGACGGAGCAGAGGTTCTTCCCGTCGAGGGACTCGGGGCCGGTGATCGCGGTGTCGTCCGCGCGGACCAGCAGGTCCTGGCCGGCCACGAAGTACGGGCCCGCGAAGTCGACGCGCTCCTTGCGGGCGTCCGTGATTGAGTACGTCGCGAAGATCATGTCGACCTCGCCGTTCTCCAGGGCGTTCTCCCGGTTCGCAGACGGGGTCTGGACCCACTCGATGTCCTGCTCGGCCACGCCGAGCTTGTCCGCCACGTAGCGGGCCACGTCCGTGTCGAAGCCGGTGGGCTGGGCCGAGCCCTCGCGGTAGCCCAGGCCCGGCTGGTCGAACTTGATGCCGATGCGCAGGCTCTCGCCGGAGCCGGACGACGTCGACTCGCCGGCCGAGGACGAGCCGGCGGCGTCGCCACCGCCGCCCTGCGAGGACGACGGCGCGCAGGCGGTGAGGGACAGCGCGGCCGCGGCGGTGACGGCGGACAGGGTCAGGAGCTTCGTGCGGAGCATGGTGCTCTCCTCTGGTTCGGTGCGGTGGGGGCGACGGGGACGGGGTCAGTGCGCGAGGATCTTGCCCAGGAAGTCCTGGGCGCGCTCGTGCCGGGGGTTCGTGAAGAAGGTGTCGGGGTCGGTGTCCTCGAGGATGGCGCCGTCGGCCATGAAGACCACGCGGTCCCCGGCCTTGCGGGCGAAGCCCATCTCATGGGTGACCACGACCATGGTCATGCCCCCCTCGGCGAGCTGGACCATGACGTCGAGGACCTCCTGCACCATCTCGGGATCGAGGGCGGAGGTCGGCTCGTCGAAGAGCAGGGCCTTCGGCTCCATCGCCAGGGCACGGGCGATGGCCACGCGCTGCTGCTGCCCGCCGGAGAGCTGGGCCGGCATCTTCCTGGCCTGGGCGGCCACGCCCACGCGCTCGAGCAGCTCCATCGCGTGCCGCTCGGCGTCTGCCCGGCGCTTGCCCTTCACCTTGATGGGCCCGAGGGTGACGTTCTCCAGGATCGACTTGTGTGCGAAGAGGTTGAACGACTGGAAGACCATGCCGATCTCGGCGCGCAGTTGGGCGAGCTGCCTGCCCTCGCTGGGGAGCGGCCGCCCGTCGATCAGGATGCGGCCGCCGTCGTCGTCGATGGTCTCGAGCCGGTTGATCGTGCGGCACAGGGTCGACTTGCCGGAGCCCGACGGGCCGAGGACGATCGCCACCTGGCCGCGCGGGATCCGCAGGTCGATCTGCTTCAGGGCGTGGAAGTCGCCGAAGTGCTTGTTCACGCCCTCGAGGACGATCAGGTCGTCGCCTGCGGCACCGCGACGGCGCCGCGTGCCGGCCTCGTCGAGGAGGTGGGCGCCGTGGGGCTGCTCAGGCGTGATCTGCGTCATGCCAATGGAATATAGCGCACGCCACACCCGGCGGGGTGCGCCGTGCGACGCCGGCCCCGGCGGCCCGCCGGCTCGTTAGGCTGACGCCATGGCCCCACATGAGCACCCCTCGGGCGGCGACGTCGCCGCCGCGCCCCAGCGCGTCCGCCGCGGCGGGCAGGTCCTGCGCGGGGAGGCGGCGCACACCCCCACGTTCGACCAGCTCCTCCTCGACGGCCGGCGGCCCGGCGACGCCGCACGCCCCGCCGCCGACGTCACCTCGACGACGTCCGAGGCCTGGCGTGTCCTGCGCATCCAGGCGGAGTTCGTCGAGGGCTTCGGCACCCTCGCGGGGCTGGGTCCCGCGGTCTCCGTGTTCGGCTCGGCGCGCACGCCCGAGGGCAGCGCCGAGTACGCCCTGGCCCACGAGGTCGGGAGCCGCTTGGCCCAGGCCGGGTACACGGTCATCACCGGCGGGGGGCCCGGCACCATGGAGGCCGCCAACCGGGGTGCCCACGAGGCCGGTGGAGAGTCCGTGGGCCTGGGCATCGATCTGCCGTTCGAGACCGGCCTGAACCCCTGGGTGCACGTGGGCGTGGACTTCCGCTACTTCTTCGTCCGCAAGGTCATGTTCCTCAAGTACGCGCAGGGGTTCATCGTGCTGCCCGGCGGCCTCGGCACCCTGGACGAGCTCTTCGAGGCCCTCACCCTCGTGCAGACCGGCACCGTCACCCGCTTTCCCGTGGTCCTCGTGGACCGCGGCTTCTGGAGCCCGCTTGTGGACTGGATCCGCGGCACGCTCGTGGAGCGCGGCATGATCTCGCCCGAGGACCCGGACCTGTTCCAC
The DNA here is from genome assembly GCF_017168505.1 of Micrococcus sp. KRD077. Taxonomy (NCBI): domain Bacteria; kingdom Bacillati; phylum Actinomycetota; class Actinomycetes; order Micrococcales; family Micrococcaceae; genus Micrococcus; species Micrococcus sp. KRD077. The sequence continues at coordinate 64,947 of NZ_JABFAZ010000020.1, forward strand.
CTCGTGGACACGGCCGAGGAGGCCGTCGCGTGCGTGCTCCGCTCGGCGGGGAGGGCCGACGCGTGAGCGGGCTGCAGTGGATCGTCCTGGTGGCCGTGCTCGTCGTCGTGCTGGCGGCCCTGGCCGCCGCCCTCGCGGGCCGGCTCACGCTCCGGGCCGACGACCCAGCCGGGCGGACGCCGGGGCACCCCGTGCTGCTGCCGGAGCGGCCGCGCGCGGCGGATGTCGACCTGCTGCGGTTGGCCGTCGCGGTGCCCGGCTACCAGCGGGACCAGGTGGACGCCGTCCTGCTGCGGCTGCGGGACGCCCTGGCGCAGTGCGAGGACGAGGTGACCGCCCTGCGGGCCCGGGTGGCCGAGCTCGAGGCCGCCGACCCGTCCCGGAGCGATCCGGCGGGGCGTGCCTGAGTCGCGGGCCGGGCTCGGTGCAGGCCATCGTTTGGCGCGAGCACGCGGAATCCGCGATAATAGTGATGTGACCGGCCTCGCGCACGCTCGCGTGCGGGGGCGCCGGAGGCGTCCGGACAGTGCCCGCTCCCGCGGTCGCCGGACGCCGTGACGGGAACATCATCCAGAAGGGAAGTCGCAATGGCCGCCATGAAGCCCCGCACCGGGGACGGTCCCATGGAAGTGACCAAGGAGGGGCGCAGCCTGATCATGCGCGTGCCGATCGACGGCGGCGGCCGTCTCGTGCTGGAGATCAACGCGGACGAGGCCCGCGAGCTCAAGGAGTGCCTCGAGGGCGTCATCCAGGCCTGAGCCCGGACCCCTTCGACGCGGACGCCCCGCGCACCGTCACGGTGCGCGGGGCGTCCGCGTTCCCGGCGACGCCGCGGATCAGCGGCGCACCGCGATCAGCACGCCCGTGCCGGAGGGGACGACGGCGGACAGCCAGTGCTCGTCCTCCCGGATGAGGCGGTCCACCGCCCGGGCGGACACGGTGGACTCGTCGCGCACGGCGGGCCGGGGAACGCGGTCGCCGTCGAGGGCGTCCACCACGACGAGCACGCCGCCGGGGGCGAGCATGCGCGCGGCCTGCTCGACGTCGAACTGACGTGCGGCCGGGTCCCCGTCCACCAGGACCATCTCATAGGCGCCGCTCGTGAGCCGGGGGAGGACGAGCCGGGAGCGCCCCGTGATCATGCGGGTGCGGCTCGTGGGCAGGCGGGCCTCCGAGAACGCCTCGCGGGCCGCGCGCTGTGCCTCCGCGTCCGGGTCCACGGTGGTGAGGACCGTGCGCTCGGGCAGACCGCGCATCAGGGCGAGACCCGAGACGCCGGCGCCCGTGCCCACCTCCACGACCGCCGCGGGGGCACGCGTGGCCGCCAGCACCGTCAACAGGGCCGCCGTCCCCTCACTCACCGGCGGCACCTCCAGCTCGGCGGCGCGCTCGCGGGCGCGCAGGACGACGTCGTCTTCGGTGGCCCGGCTCTCCGACCAGGCCCAGGACGCGTGCTTGTCGGTGGGCTGGGGCTGCAGGGCGCTCATGGGTGACTCCGGGACGACGACGGCGGGACCTCGCCCGCGGCACGGGCGACGCGGGCCAGTGTACGGGCCGGCACGCGGCCGCGACCCAGTGTTCTCCCAGGAGGCGGGCCGATGATGGGACACGGCACGAACCGGCTCCCGCCGTGCGGGAGGCCGTTCGCCGGACCGAGGACGCGAGGACCGAGGAGGTGGCCGCATGGGACGTCGACACACCCAGCGCCACATGGACGCCTACCTCGAGGGCTCCCTCCCCGCCGCGTCCCGGGCGCGCATCGCCCGCCACCTGGACCGCTGCCCCGAGTGCCGCGCCACCGTCCAGGCCCGGGCCCGCGTGCTCGACGCCGCCCGCACGGTGCACCAGCGTCCGGCCGGCGCCGTCGTCGCCCCGGTGCTGCGCGCCCGCGGCGTCTCCGGCCGCCTTGTGGTGGGGCTGCTCACCTTCGTCGTCCTGCTCGGCGGGCTGTTCACCGCGGTCTGGGTGGCCGGCGCGCCCCGCACCGCGGCCGTGCGCACGGCCCCGACCCCGACGGACACCGTCGCCCTGCCGGCAGCCGGGACCGCGTCGACGGACCGGCGCGGCACCGTCGCGGAGCTGCGGGGTCAGGGCTGGACGGTGCCCTCCCTCGTGGGGGCCGGCCTGGAGCCGCTCACCGTCGACACCGCCCAGACGGCCGAGGACGTGGAGGTCGTCGTCGGCTGGGGCCGGGACGAGCCGACCGTGACCGTCCGTGAGTGCCGACCCCGGATCGTGGGAGCCACCCCGAAGGGCTGTGCCTCGACCGCGCCCTTGAGCACGGGGGTGCAGGAGCGTCGGCTGGCCGGCGGCGGCGTCTACCGGATCGTCCCGGCGGGGGAGCAGGACGGCTGGACGGCCGAGCTGACCACGCCGCAGGCCTCCTACCGCGTGGAGGCCAGCCTGCCGGACGAGCGCGCCGACGCGGTCCTCACCCACCTGCTGGTCTCCGAGCGGGCACGGGTGCTCGAGCTGGGCGGCGGAGACGCCGTCGAGGAGCGCCTGGAGCGAGGCCTCGAACGCATCGCGGACGCCGTGCCGCGCCCCCGCGGCTGAGCCGCCCCGCCCCCGCGGCTCCGGGCTGTGGGGCGGTGCCGCTCTAGTAGAGTTCGGAGGGTGTTTGGTATCAACGGCAGCGAGTTCATCATCTTGGCGGTGCTCGCGATCGTCATCCTCGGGCCGGAGAAGCTCCCCGAGTACACGCGCGCCTTCACCGACTGGCTGCGCGTCATGCGCGACAAGGCCGAGGGTGCCAAGGCGCAGTTCAAGGAGGAGACCGGCACGGACTTCGACGAGGTGGACTGGCGCAAGTACGACCCCCGCCAGTACGACCCGCGCCGCATCATCCGCGACGCGCTCCGCGAGCCCGCCGGCGGCTCGTCCACGCCCGCGTCCCGCGCGGCGCAGGCGACGGGCATCAGCGCCGAGGACGTGCACGGCGGCCTCACCCGCCAAGACCTGACGGACATGGATCCGCGCACGCTCTTCCGCCGCCCCGCCGGGGCCGGCAGCACCGCCGCCGCGGAGTCCGGCGCCGCCGCCGCACAGACCCGGTCGACCGAGCCCGCCGCGGGGGCGGCAGCCGTGGGCGGTGCCGCCGCAGCCCTGATGGCCTCCGGCCGCGCCGAGGCCCTCACCGAGGAGCGCCCTGCCGCCGTCGAGACCGAACCGGACCCCCTCGAGCTGCTCGGGCTGGCACCCGCCCCCTTCGACGTCGACGCGACCTGACGCCGTCGCGCGCGCCGGCCGGGGCGCCGGCACCCGAGGTCAGCGCGGGGTGACCGGAAGGCGCCGCCCGGCCAGCCCGCGCGGTCGCACGGCCACCCGCTGCGCGATCTGCGTCAGCGCCCGGCCCGCGGGGCTCTCCGGCGCGGACACCACCACGGGTTCGCCGGCGTCGCCGCCCGCGCGCAGCGCCGGGTCCAGGGGAACGGTGCCCAGCAGCGGCACCTGCGTGTCCAGCACCCCGGACAGCCGCTCCGCCACCTCGGCGCCGCCGCCGGTCCCGAACACATCCAGGACGGTGCCGTCTGGCAGGGTCATCGGCCCCATGTTCTCCACGACGCCGGCCACGGTCTGGCCCGTCTGCTCCGCCAGCTGACCGGCGCGCGCGGCCACCTGCGCGGCGGCGTGCTGCGGCGTGGTCACCACGAGCAGCTCCGAGGCGGGCAGCAGCTGCGCCGTCGAGATCGCGATGTCCCCGGTGCCCGGGGGCAGGTCCACGAGCAGGACGTCCAGGTCGCCCCAGTGCACATCCGTGACGAACTGCTCGAGCGCGCGGTGCAGCATCGGCCCGCGCCAGGCCACCGGCCGGTCCGCGTCGAGGAACATGCCGATCGAGATGACCTTCACGTCCCGCACCACGGGGGGCAGGATCATCCGGTCCAGCTTCGTCGGGGTGCCGGTCACGCCCAGGAGCCCGGGGATGGAGTAGCCGTGCACGTCCGCGTCGATCAGGCCGACGGCGAGCCCGCGCGCGGCGAGCGCGACCGCGAGGTTGGCCGTGACCGAGGACTTGCCCACGCCGCCCTTGCCCGAGGCCACCGCGAGGACGCGCGTGAGCGTCCCCTCCCCGAACGGGTTCGTCGGCCGAGTCGCGCGCAGGGCGTCCTGCAGCGCCAGGCGGCGCTCGGGCTCCATGACCCCGACGCGAACGTCCACGGATTCACAGCCGGGCACGACGGCGACGGCGGCGGCCACGTCCGTCTGGATCGTCCCGCGCAGGGGGCACGCGGCGATCGTGAGCAGGACCGCGACCTCGACGACGCCCGGGGCGGTCTCCACGACCGACTCCACCATGCCGAGGTCGGTGATCGGGCGGCGGATCTCGGGGTCCTGGACCGTGGCGAGCCGTTCCAGCACCCGGCGCTCGAGGTCGGTGCGGACCTCGGGCACGGGCAGGCCCAGGGCGCTCATCGGCCGCCCCCGTCCACCGGGCCCGCACCGTCGGCGGGACCGGCCGCCGGACCGGACCCCCCGGCCTCGCGGGCCTCCTGGGCCGCGAGGGTGGCGAGCGTGGTGGTCGTGGGCTCGGCGCCGGCGTCGCCGCGCCGCGCATCCCGGCCGCGGCCCTTGGTCTTCTTGTTCTTGCGGGGCTGGGCCTCGGCGCCCGGGAGGCCGGCGCGCAGCTCCTCCCGGATCTCCTCCCGGATCTCCTCCCGCAGCTCGGCGCGCAGCGCCTCGCGGAGGTCGTCCCTGAGGTCGTCCTGGACGCCGCGCAGCTCGCCGCGCACGAAGTCGCGCGTGGCGACCTCCTGGACGGCCAGCCGCAGACCGGCGATCTCGCGGGTGAGGAACTCGGTGTCGGCGAGGTTGCGCTCGGCGCGGTCACGGTCCTCGCGCAGCGCGACCCTGTCCCGGTCGTCCTGGCGGTTCTGCGCCAGCAGGAGCAGGGGTGCGGCGTAGGACGCCTGGAGGGAGAGCATGAGCGTGAGCGCGGTGAAGCCGAGCTCGGCGGAGTCGAACCGCCACTCCATCGGGCCGAACGTGTTCCAGCCCAGCCAGGCGGCGCAGAACAGCGTCATCCAGACGAGGAACTGCGGGGTGCCCATGAAGCGGGCGATGCCCTCGGTGGCCTCGCCGAAGGCGTCCGGGTTCGGGGCCAGCCGGGGCACGCGGCGCCCGCTGGCGCTCAGCGGGGTGTCCAGGCCGGTGCCGCGGCCCGGGCGCAGGTCTCGCGCGGTCTGGGTCATGCTCACACCTCCGGTGTCGTGCGGCGGCGGGCCGCGGGGGTCAGGTTGCGGGGCGGGTCTCGGCGTCGTCGAGGTCCATGGCCCGCCAGTCGTCGGGCAGGATGTGGTCGAGCAGGTCGTCCACGCTCACGGCCCCGACGACGCGGTCCTGCTCGTTCACCACGGGGATGCACGTGAGGTTGTAGGTCGCGAGCTCGCGGGTCACATGGGCGATGGGGGCGAGGTCCGAGACGGGCTCGAGGTCCTTGTCCATGATGTTGCCGATCGCCTCCGGCGGCGGGTACCGCAGCAGGCGCTGGAAGTGGACGACGCCGAGGAACCGGCCCGTCGGCGTCTCCAGGGGCGGCCGGGCCACGATCACGAGCGAGGCCAGCGCGGGGGAGATCTCCTGCTGTCGGATGGTCGCCATGGCCTCGGCCACGGTGGCCTCCGGGGGGAGGATGACCGGCACGGGGGTCATGAGCGAGCCCGCGGTGCCCTCCTCGTACTCGAGCAGGCGCCGGACGTCCTCGGCGTCCTCCGGCTCCATGCGTTCGAGCAGCAGCTCCTGCTGGGAGTCGGGCAGCTCGTGGAGCAGGTCCGCCGCGTCGTCCGGGTCCATCTCCTCCAGGACGTCGGCGGCGCGGTCGATGTCCAGCTGGGAGAGGATCTGCACCTGGTCGTCGTCGGGCAGCTCCTGGAGCACGTCCGCGAGGCGTTCGTCCTGCAGCTCGCTGGCGACCTCGACGCGGCGCTTCTCCGACATGTCGTGGAGCATGTCCGCCAGGTCGGCGGGCTTGAGGTCCTCGTGCGCGGCGAGGAAGCTCGTGGCCCCCTGCGGGTCGGCCTGCGCCGTCCAGCGGGCCTCGTCCCAGTTCAGCAGGAGGTGCTCGCCCCGCTGGGCGCGGCCGAAGGGGCCGCGGCCGACGATGCGGCGCACGTACAGGTCCGAGACCAGCCAGTCGCCGTTGCGCTGCTGCTCCAGCCCGATGTCCTCCAGGAAGGCCTCGCCCGACCCGTCGGAGAGGCGCACCTTCCGGTCGAAGAGGTCGGCGGCCACCATCTGCTCGGCGCCACGGCGGGAGAACCGGCGCAGGTTGATCAGCCCGGTCGTGATGATCCGGCCCGAGTCCATGGACGTCACTCGCGTCATCGGGACGAAGACGCGCTTCTTGCCGGGGACCTCGATCACGAGGCCGGTGGCGAACGGGGCTGCGGCGGGGCCGCGGTCCAGCACGACGACGTCGCGCAGCCGTCCCAGGCGGTCGCCGAGGGGGTCGAAGACGTCCAGGCCCAGCAGGCGGGCCACGAAGATCTTGGGGGAGCTCACCGACCCAGCCTACGGCGTGCCGGACCGCGGCTCCGTGTCCGCGGACGGCGGACCGCCGCCCGCCCGGGCGCCGGGCCGGGCACAATGGGTCCATGTCGTTCATGATGTCCAACCCTCAGCCCGGCGCCGAGCAGGGCCTGCCCCGCGGAGAGCTGCTGGCCACCTACGCCACCTACGCGCAGGCGCGCGAGCAGGTGGACCGCCTCGCCGCCACGGACTTCCCCGTGAGCGCCGTGTCGATCGTGGGCAAGGACCTGCGGGTCGTGGAGCGGGTGCGCGGCCGGCTGAACTACGCCCAGGTGGCGTTGTCCGCGGGAGTGCGCGGCGTGTTCTTCGGTGGACTGATCGGCGTGTTCCTCTACCTGCTGGCCCCCGAGGCCGGCCCGGGGCAGATCCTCACCTCCATGCTGCTGGGCCTGGCGGTGTGGCTGATCTTCGGCGTGATCGGCTTCGCGATGCGTCGGGGCCAGCACGGCTTCGCGTCCTCGCAGGCCGTCGTGCCCACGGCCTTCGACCTCGTGGTCGCGTTCGACCACGCCGCCCGCGCCCGCCAGGAGCTGGGCCTGGGCGGTGCCGCGGCCCCGACGCCGCCCGCGGCCCCGCAGCCGGCGCCCGCGCCCGCCGCGGAGGAGGCCGAGGACGGGTCCGTGCAGGCCACCCCGGCCCCCGCGCCGTCGTCGGGCGGGTCCCACGCGGCGCCGGCCCCCGGCGGGCCCGAGGCGCCGGCCCGGCCCGCCCCGGAGGCGGACCCCGCGCCCACCGGCCTGGACCGCTCCTACGGCGTGACCCTGCCGCCGGAGGAGGTCGCCAAGCTCATCGAGGCGCGCGGCGGCCACCCGCCACGGCCCCAGGACGAGCCGCGCGGCTGAGCCCCGTCAGAGGGACCAGGACTCGAGCCGCCGGAGCATGTCGCGCTTCTTGCTCGCATGACCGTGCATCCGGCCCAGGATGTCGCCGAGGACGGTGACGGCGCGGTCGATGTACGGGCCCTTGTTCAGCATCGCGGCTTCGGCCCGCTGCGCCATCGCGGCGTCCGTGATCTCCGCCCGTGAGGGCAGGCCGGTCTTGGCGAGGGACTCGAGGACCTGGGTGGCCCAGATCGCGGGCACGTGCGCGGCCTCGCACAGCCACAGGATCTCCTCCTGCAGCTCGGCCATGCGTGCGAAGCCGGCCTCCACCGCCAGGTCGCCGCGGGCGATCATCACCCCGACGTCCCGCCAGCGCATCGCCTCGAGCAGCATCCGCGGCAGCTGCCGGAAGGCCTCCACCGTCTCGATCTTCAGCGTGATGTCCACGTCCGGCGCGTCCTCGGCCTCGAGCGCGTCGATCAGCTGGGCCACGTCCTCGGCCGAGCGGACGAAGGACATGTTCACCATGTCCGCGTGGCGAGCCGCGAACGGGATGTGGGCGAGGTCCTCGTCCGTGAGGGCCGGGATGTCCAGGTGCGTGTCCGGGAAGTTCACGCCCTTCTCCGCCTTGAGCTTCGCCCCGCGCGGGCCGGCCTGGGTCACCTCGAGGGTGATCTCATCGTCGGACACCCCCGTGATCCGCGTGCCGATCCGTCCGTCGTCGAGGGAGACCCGGTCGCCGACCGTCGCGTCCGCGAACGCCTGCGCCAGGGTGAGGCCGATCCGGTAGGGCGGCGTGTCGACCGCGGGAACCGGCTCGAGCGAGCGGGTCAGCACGATCTGCTCGCCCTCGTGCACGCGCATCGACTGCTCGAGCGGGGGCAGCGGTCCCACCTCGAGCGGACCGTGCGGCGTCGTCAGTGCCGTGCCCGTCGCCCAGTAGACCGTCTTGTCCGCCCGCACGAGCACGCCCTCGCCGCTCACCCGCTCGACCTCCAGCCTGCGGTGTGCACCCCGCGCGTCGGTCAGCTCGATCTCGTCGCCGCGCTGCAGGCCCGCCAGGGTCTTCCCGTCCGGGGCCGCCAGCGGCACGACGACGGCGCCGTCCGGCCGGTCCGCCACGGCCACGGCGTCGTGGGGCCCGGCGGCGAGCCACACGCGGGAGGGCTCGGTGACGATCCCGGAGGGGTCCCGGGCGGGCTTCACCTTCACGACGCGCGGTCCCGGCTCGATGGGGCCGGTGCGCACCTTCGGCCCGGCCAGGTCCATCGCGACCAGGGGTGCGGGCCGGCCCGCACCGGCACACCGGCGGACCGCCGCGATCATGGCGGCCCACGCCTGCTCGTCGTCGTGGGCGCAGTTCACGCGCGCCAGGTCCATGCCGGCTTCGGCGATCCGGGCCACGAGCTCTGGGTCCGTGGCGGCCTCGGAGGGCATCGTCACCATGATGCGCGCGTCCCGGTCGCCGCGGGCCGGACCGAGCAGGCTCGCTGCGTTGCGGGCGAGGATGGCGCGGCCCTCGGCGGAGGTCAGGGCGTCATCCTCGGGTGCGGTGGCGAGGTCGCCGTCGAGCGCGCGGGCGGCGGCCAGCACCGCGTCCACGTGGCCGAGCACGCCGGCCTCCATGCGGCCCAGCGAGGACAGGCCGGCGTCGCTCAGTGCCTCCTGCAGCGGCCGCAGGTCGGTGCCGCGCAGGGCGACGTAGTGCACGAGGTTCCGGGCCGAGGCCCGGTGGCGGTCCCGGACGCGAGAGATGAGGTCGGCGTGCTCCGCCTCGGCGGAGAGGAGGCGGTCGCGGAGGGCGGTGAGCTCGGTGGTCAGGTCGATACCCATGGTCCGAACCCTAGGCGCGCCCTCCGCGCCGGATCACGCCTGGAGCCGCGCCATCCAGGCCTCGATCTCGTCCGGGGTGCGGGGGAAGGCCGCGGAGAGGTTCTCGGCCCCGTCCTCGGTCACGAGGATGTCGTCCTCGATGCGCACGCCGATGCCGCGGTACTCCTCCGGCACGGCCAGGTCCTCCTCCTTGAAGTACAGACCCGGCTCGATCGTGAAGACCATGCCCGGCTCGAGCACGCCGTCCAGGTAGAGCTCGCGCTTGGCCTGCGCGCAGTCGTGCACGTCGAGGCCGAGGTGGTGCGAGGTGCCGTGGGGCATCCAGCGCCGGTGGTGCTGGCCCTCGTCCGAGAGCGCGACCTCGGCCGAGACCGGCAGCAGGCCCCAGCCGTCGAGGCGGTCGACGAGCACCCGCATGGCCTCGGCGTGGAGCTCACGGAACCGGATGCCGGGGCGCACGATCGCGAAGGCGGCGTCCGCGGCGTCGAGGACCGCCTGGTAGATGCGGCGCTGCACGTCCGTGAACGTGCCGGACACGGGCAGGGTGCGGGTGATGTCCGCAGTGTAGAGGGAGTCGTCCTCGACGCCGGCGTCGAGCAGCAGCAGCTCACCCGGGCGCACGGCGCCCGTGTTGCGGATCCAGTGCAGGATCGTGGCGTTGTTGCCGGAGGCCGCGATCGTGTCGTAGCCCAGGTCGTTGCCCTCGAGGCGGGCGCGGGCGAAGAAGGCGCCCTCGACCACGCGTTCGCCGCGGTCGTGTCCCACGGCGCGCGGCAGGGCCCGCACGACGTCCTCGAAGCCCGCGATCGTGGCGGCCACCGAGGCGCGCATCCGCTCGATCTCCCACGCGTCCTTGACCAGGCGCAGCTCGGAGAGGAACTCGGCGGTCTGGGCGTCGGCCTCGGCCGCGGCGGCCAGGTCCAGGCCGGCCTCGGTCCGGACGGCGGCCAGCAGGGCGTCCACGTCCTGGTCGGTCTCGGCCAGCAGCCGCACCGCGGTGCCGTCCGCGGCCACGTTCTTGGTGACGGCGGACTCGAGCTCCTCGAGCCCCGCCGTGCGCAGACCCGTGCGGGCGGCCAGGCCGGCCAGGGTCGGACGGGGGCCGATCCAGAACTCGCCCGAGCGCGAGTCCGCGTAGAACTGCTCGGTGTCCCGGCCGGCCAGGGGACGGAAGTACAGGGTGGCGGTGTGGTCCGTGCCGTCGTCGCCGGCGCCCGGGTCCGTGGGCTCGAGCACGAGCACGGCGTCCGGCTCGTGGTCCACGCCGAGGCCCGTCAGGTGGGCGAACGCGGAGTGCGGGCGGAAGCGGTAGTCGGTGTCGTTCGAGCGGACCTTGAGGCGGCCGGCCGGCACCACGATCCGCTCGCCCGGGAAGCGCGCGGACACGGCGGCCCGCCGCCGGGCGGCGTACGGGGCCGAGGCGTCGGGGTCGGGCAGGGCCTGCGACGAGGGCGCCCAGTCGGAGGCCATGAAGTCGCGGAAGGCGTTCGAGGCGGGGCGCTGCGAGCGGTTGTCGACGCGCTCGGCCAGCGGCTGGGGGTTCACCGCGCCGGTGCCGTCGGCGCCCGCCTCGGGGGTGGCGGCGGGCTGGTCGGTCGGGGGTGGTCTGGGCGGGGTGCTGTGCGGCATCGGTCATGCCCTCCATCATGGCACCGGTGGGCGCGGGCAGGTCGGGGCCGCCGCGCGCGGGTCTCGGTACCATGGCCGCCATGGCCCGCTACGACCTCCACACGCACTCGACCGAGTCCGACGGCACCGAGCCGCCGGCCGACGTGGTGCGTGCGGCGGCGCGGGCCGGGCTGGACGGCCTCGCGCTCACCGACCACGACACGACCGCCGGCTGGGCCGAGGCCGCCCAGGCCGCGCGGGAGACCGGGCTGACGCTCGTGCCCGGCATGGAGATGTCCTGCACCTCCGCGGACGGCGTGAGCGTGCACGTGCTCAGCTACCTGCACGACCCCGAGGACCCCGCCCTGCTGCGGGAAGTCGGCCGGGCTCGCGACGCGCGGCTGACCCGGGCGCAGGAGATGGTGCGGCGCCTGGGCGCGGACTTCTCGATCACGTGGGAGCTGGTCCAGGAGCACGCGGCGGAGAACGCGACGATCGGCCGGCCCCACCTGGCCGACGCCCTCGTGACGATCGGGGCCGTCCCGGACCGCTCCGCGGCGTTCCGGGAGATCCTCGCCGGCCGGTCCAAGTACTACGTGCCGCACTTCGCCCCGGACCCGGCCGAGGCGGTCGCGCTCATCCGGGCCGCCGGCGGGGTGCCGGTGTTCGCGCATCCCCGGGCGCGCATGCGGGGCCGCGTGGTGGGCGACGAGGTGTTCGAGCAGATGGCCGAGGCCGGACTGGCGGGGGTCGAGGTCGAGCACCGGGACAACCCGGCGGAGGAACGCACCTGGCTGCGCGCGTTCGCGGACCGGCACGGGCTGTTCGTCACCGGCTCGTCCGACTACCACGGCACCGGCAAGCCGAATCCGATCGGCGAGCACACCACGGGCGCGGAGGTGCTCGCCGAGATCGAGCGGCAGGGTACCGGCACGGCGATCATCCGCGGCTGAGCCCGGACAGCCCGGGCGACGGCGGAGGATCGGTTGCGCGAATGACCCTTCCAGCCGCCGCGCAGGCGGTCAGAAGGGTCATTCGCGCAGAAGATTCCCGGGGCCCGGGAGGGACGGTCAGCCGTCCACGACCTCACCGTTGCGGCGGCGCGTGCGGGTGCGGCCGCCCCGGCGACGACGGGCCTCGGCCCGGGCCTCGGCGCGCTCGGCCCGGCGGGCCTCCGTGAGCTCGACGCCGGCCACCGGCTCCGGCGTCCGGGCCGCGGGGGTCTCGGGGCGTGAGGCGGTGCGCTCGCGGCCCTCGCCGCGACCACGGCCCCGGCCCTCGGCGCGCTGCTCGGCGGGTGCCTCACCACGCCTGCGGCCCGAGCGCTCGGAGCGCTCGCCGCGGCTCCCGCCCCGCGCCGCGTCTCGGCCCTCGCCGGAGCGGCCGCCCCGGCCCCGGCCGCCGCGCTCGCCGTCGCGGGACCGGCCGCCCTCGCGACCCCGTCCGCGGCCGCCGTCGCGCTGCTTCGCCTCGGGGCCGCCGAGGTCCTCGAGCGTCTCGCCCTCGAGGCCCTCGAGCACGCGCTTGGCCTGCGGCAGACGGCCCTTCGTGCCCTTCGGGATGCCGAGGTCGGAGAACAGGTGCGGGGAGGAGGAGTAGGTCTCCACCGGCTCGGGCTGGCCGAGGCCGAGCGCCTTGTCGATCAGGGACCAGCGCGGCATGTCCTCCCAGTCCACGAGGGTCACCGCCACGCCCTTGTTGCCGGCGCGGCCCGTGCGGCCCACGCGGTGCACGTAGGTCTTCTCGTCCTCCGGCGCCTGGAAGTTGAACACGTGCGTGACGTCGTCGACGTCGATGCCGCGCGCCGCGACGTCGGTGGCCACGAGGATGTCCACCTTGCCGTTGCGGAACGCGCGCAGCGCCTGCTCGCGGGCGCCCTGGCCGAGGTCGCCGTGCAGCGCGCCGGCCGCGAAGCCGCGCGCCGTCAGCTCGTCCGCCACGCGAGCGGCCGTGCGCTTGGTGCGCGTGAAGATGATGGTCCGGCCGCGGCCCTCGGCCTGCAGGGCGCGGGCCACGAGCTCGTCCTTGTCCATGTGGTGGGCGCGGTAGACGAGCTGACGGATGTCCTTCTTCGTCAGGCCCTCGTCCTCCGGGTCCGCCGCGCGGATGTGGGTCGGCTGCGTCATGTAGCGGCGCGCCATCGCGACCACGGGACCCGGCATGGTGGCCGAGAACAGCATGGTCTGACGCACGGCCGGGACGGCGGCGAGCAGGGTCTCGACGTCGGGGAGGAAGCCGAGGTCCAGCATCTCGTCGGCCTCGTCCAGCACCACCGTGTTCACCAGGTCCAGGCGCAGGTGGCGCTGGCGCATCAGGTCGATGAGGCGGCCGGGGGTGCCGACGACGATCTCGACGCCGCGCTGCAGCTCCTCGATCTGCGGCTCGTAGGCGCGGCCGCCGTAGATGGTGGCGATGCGCAGGGGGCGCCGGGCCGCGGCGGCCGTGAGGTCGCCGGCCACCTGGACGGCGAGCTCGCGCGTCGGGGCGACGATCAGGGCCTGCGGGGCGCCCGCGGTGCCCTTGGCCTCGAGGCCGTCCCAGCCGGGCTCGCCCGGGCCGATGGCGCGCTGTAGCGCGGGGATGCCGAAGCCGAGGGTCTTGCCGGTGCCGGTCTTGGCCTGGCCGATGATGTCGTGGCCGCCGAGGGCGACCGGCAGGGTCATGGCCTGGATGGGGAAGGGGTGGACGATGCCCTTGGCCTCCAGGGCCTCGACGATCGCGGGGTGCACCCCGAAGTCGGCGAAGGTCTGCTCGGGGGCCACGGGGGCGGCGTCCTCGGTGACGATGTCCTCCGCGATCGCGGCGACCGTCGGGTCGAGGTCGGCGGAGGCGGGGGTGTGCTCGGAGTTCTGGGTCATGGCGACTCGCGTTCCTGGTCGGGCGTCGTCACGGCGGGCGGAAGGCCCGGCTCCGCCGTGCGCGCGGTTCAAGCGGAAGCCGATCGCGAGGCAAGCACGCGGAGCGGCCGACGGGCGGCGCCCCGTGGAACCGGGCCGGGCGCGCCGTGCGAGGCGGGCCGTGCCGGATCCGGCAGGTCATGGTGCCGTCCCGGGCGTCAGGGGCGCGGGCGGCGGGTCAGGGTGATCAGAGAGCGACCGGTCATCCTGGGTCAGCGTGAGCTGTGCGGCCAGTCTACCCCCGCGGCCGTGATCGCACCCGAGGCGCGGTCCACGCCCTCGATCCGCACGCGCACCCGGGTGCCCGCCGGGACGCTGCCCGGCACCCGCAGGCTCACGGCCGGGTCGAGCAGCCACACCTCGGTGCCGTCCTTCGCCTCCCGCACCGCGATCCCCTCGAGCTCCGCGCCGACGCGGGACTCGAGCGCCGCCGCCTCCACGAGGTCCGCCGCCGTCCGGCTCGCGGCCGAGGCCCGGCGCGACGAGTCCGCCATGAGGGCGGGCAGCTCGGGCAGGGCGCTGCGGACCCACGCGGGGGCGGGGGCGCCGATGGCATGGGCGTGGCACAGGGCCAGGACGAAGCGGTCCACGAGCCGGCGCAGCGGAGCGGTGGCGTGGGCGTAGGGGGCGGCGAGCGCGGCCTGGGCCGGTTCGGCCGGCGGTGTGCGCAGGGCCGGGTCCTCGGCCTGCGCGTCGAAGGCCGTGTACCCGGCGCCGCGGAACAGCCCGGTGGCCGCGTGCAGCACCGCCAGGTGCCGCGCGTCGGCGGGGTCGAGGGAACGCAGGTAGGCGCCGTAGTCCTGGTCCTCGTTCCACGGGGCGCCCAGGGCGCGCGTGCGCTCTCGGAAGGCGGCGACGGCGTCGGCGTCCGGCGCCGGCATCGTGCGCAGGATCCCGACTCCGGCGGCCAGCATCAGCTCGGCCGCGGCCATGCCGGTCAGCAGGGAGAGCTGGGCGTTGTGCTCCTCCGCCGGCAGCGGCGCCCGGTGCACGAGCTCGTGCGCCCCGTCCTCGGTGACACGGACCTCCTGGTCCGGCAGGTTCAGGGAGGCACCGCCGCGGGCGGCCTCCTGCGCGGCCCGCCGTCGGCCCACCTCCGGCAGCAGCGTCAGCGAGTCGCGCACCTCGGCCGGCCACCCCTCGGCGGCGGCCAAGTCCGCGTCGGTGACCCCGGGACGCGGCGTCGTCGGCGCCTGCGCTCCCTCCCGCGCGTCGAGGAAGGCCTGCACCTGCCCGTACGTCAGCTGCGCCCGGGAGCGGATGCGGGCGCGTTCGAGGCCCATCTCGACGACGGCGCCCGCGGCGTCCAGCAGGAACGTCCACACGAACGCCGGGCGCTCGCGGTCCGGCAGCAGGGAGGCGGCGTCCTCGCTCAGCACCTCCGGGTGCAGGGGGACCCGGCCGTCCGGCAGGTACACGGTCTGGCCGCGACGGCGGGCCTCGGCGTCCACGGCGCCGCCCGGGGCCACGAAGGCGGGCACGTCCGCGATCGCGTAGCGGACGAGGATGCCGTCGTCGTCGGCGGGGGTCAGGAGCAGGGCCTGGTCCAGGTCCGTGGAGCCGGCGGGGTCCACGGTGACGAACGGCAGGGCCGTGCGGTCCGCGTGGTCCGGGCTCCCGGTCAGGCCCGCGTGCACCTCACGCGCGGCCGCCTCCGCCTCGGCCAGGACGGGGGCGGGGAAGGCCGGCGGCAGCTCGAGCTCCGTCCGCAGGGCGGCGAGGCGATCGAGCAGGGCCGGGTCGGCGGGGCCGCGGAGGCCGAGGGCGTGAGGGGTCATGGCGGTGCTCCTGGGCAGGGGGCCGAGACGACGCACGCCCCGGCGGATCACCGGGGCGTGCGGGCGGGTCAGGAGGCGGCGAACCCGAGCGGGCCCGACTTCTTCGCGCCGATCTCCACGAAGCCGATGCGGTCGCCGGGGACGACCACCTGGCGGCCCTTGGCGTCCGCCAGGACCAGCGGGGTGCCGTCGGCGACGGCGGCGTCCACGAGGGAGCGGACCTCGTCCGCCGACTGCTCGCTGTCGATGACGACCTCGCGGCCGACGTGCTGCACACCGATGCGGATCTCCATGGGGAACCTCTTCTCTTCGTCGCGTCCTGTGCGGTCCGCCGTCAGCCTACGGGACCGCTCGGCGGGGTGGACGGGCGCCCACGAGGTTCACCCGCGGGCGAAACGGGCCGGACGGCCGGGTCAGCGCGGGGCATCGTCCGCGGAGGGCAGCGAGGCGAGGCCGCGCCAGATGAGCGCGTCCACCGTGCGGGCCGTCTCGGCCGCGGCGGGGCGGGCGTCGGCGTCGAGCCGGTCCGCCCAGTGGCGGGCGGCGCCCAGGAGGTAGCCGACGAGTCCGCGGGAGAGCACCTCGGCCTCGGCCTCGGCCACGGTGGTGTCCGCGCGGATGGTGCGCGCGACCTCGGAGGAGAGCAGCCGGTGCACGGCCTCGCTCCGCGTGCGCACCTCCGGGTCCCCGTCGATGCCGGAGTCGAAGATGAGGCGGTGGGTCCGCTCGGGGGAGGCCATGTACTCGAACACGGCGGCGACGGTGGCCCGCACCCGTTCGCGGTTGTCGCGGCGGGTGTCCATCGCCGCCTCGAGGAGCGCGCGCAGGCTCGCGACCTCGGCGTCCAGCAGCTCGAGGAAGAGCTCGTGCTTGCCGGGGAAGTGCTGGTAGAGGACCGGCTTGGAGACCTCGGCCCGCTCGGCGATCTGCTCCATGGAGGCCCCCGCGTACCGCTCCGCGGCGAAGACCGCGCGGGCGCAGTCCAGCAGCTGGCGGCGACGCTCGTGCCGGGGCAGACGACGGCCTCGCCCGGGCTCGTCGGGCGCGGTGGCGGCGGGGTGGGCG